>JBMSGX010000152.1:0-5836 GCA_049416285.1 Crocinitomicaceae bacterium
AAATTCTTACAAGATTACTACCAGGACAGAAATTTTGAACCGAAATGGATCAACGATTCTATGGTTTTAGACACGAGTCTTGCTATTAAAAAGATCTTACTGGATAACGTTGCTCTAGGAGTGCCAAATGCGCGTACAATAAAAGTTACTCCATCGAACTTTATTCAAGAGGAACTGTTTATCACAGCTAGCTTAAGTCGGATCATTCATGACCTTCATTACGGAATGATCGATTATGAAACGAAAATGGCTAAACCGAAAGACTTTGTCTCATCTGATAGCTTGGATATTCTAGCAGAGTTTTCGGACACTATTGATATTCGTGTGCAGTTCATGAAGTACGGTCCGCAGGATTCTGTTTACGTAGCACTTGCTTATGGATTACTAGAATGGACGGACAGTCTAAAGGTTATTGATACAGCTCGATTCAATGTGCCGGAAACCAAAAAAGACACAGCTAGATCATTTATTGAGGCAAGGAAATCCTTGATTTCAAAAGGGTTCATGCATGACTCCATCCAAGACAGCTTAGGTTTAACGAGAGCTTTAAAGAAGTTTCAATCAGCAAACCTTTTGAAACCTGATGGAAAGATTGGTTACAATACTTGCAGTGCATTAAATGAATCCATATACGATAAGCTGCTTCGTGTGATTCTAACGATGGATAAAATCCGTGCTAAAAAGGCTTATCCTAAAAAATATCTGAGGATCAATATTCCGGAATATAAACTTCGTTACTTTGAGGATGACACCTTGAGAAGCGAGCATAACATCGTTGTGGGCAAACCGCCTAACACAACGCCTGAACTTACCTCCAAACTTCGCAAGATCGTGCTTTATCCTTATTGGAATGTGCCATATTCAATTTCAACAAAAGAGATTCTGCCCGCCACAAAGCGAAATGTGAGTTACTTACAGAAGCATAACTACAAGGTTTACAAGGGGAAACGATTGATTGACCCATACACTGTAAACTGGAGAAAATACGGCATTCGTTCTTTTCCATTCAAGATCATACAAGATCCAGGACCGACCAACGCTTTGGGAATAATTAAATTTGATTTCCACAACGAACACAGTGTGTATTTTCATGATACGCCGGCAAAAGCTTTGTTTTCATTGCCTGCCAGAGCATTTTCTCATGGGTGTATGCGAACAGAGAACCCTGTAGATTTGGGTAAGATCATTCTAGAGAAGGACTCTTTAAATCCAAGAAAGTTTAATCCAATTCGGCCTGACACGTTAGACAGCCTACTATTCAAACTTCCGGATACGATTCCATTCGAAGAAAAGCATTTAGAGATAAAGCTGATCGATCCTGTACCGATCTTCATAGAGTACGAAACTGGTGCTCGAGAAGGTGAAAAAATGAGATTGCACATCGACATTTACGGTCGCGATGAAGAATACATCAAATTACTTGAAGAGTAAGTGCTAAATCAATAGATTTGCATCAAAACTTAATTGATGAGCCTTTATATCTCCCCTTCAGTACTTTCCTGTGATTTTGCCAATGTCCAGCGCGATGTTGAAATGATCAATGCTTCCGATGCGGATTGGTTTCATATTGATATCATGGATGGTGTTTTTGTTCCGAATATATCGTTTGGCTTTCCCGTAATGAAAGCGATCAAAAAGCACGCAAAAAAACCATTGGACGTGCATCTTATGATCGAACACCCAGATCAGTACATTGAAGAATTCGCAGATGCAGGAGCTGATATCTTGACAGTTCACGTAGAAGCGTGTACGCACCTTCACAGAACCATCAATGCGATCAAAGCTGCAGGCATGAAGGCTGGTGTAGCAATCAACCCACACACACCTGTAAGTATTCTTGAAGAAGTATTGGATTCACTTGACCTAGTGTTGATCATGTCTGTAAACCCAGGCTTTGGAGGACAAAAGTTCATTCAATCAGCCGTAGCAAAGGTTGCCAAGCTAAAAGAAATGAAGGATGCTATCAATCCTGACTTGATCATAGAAGTTGACGGAGGAGTTAATCTAGAGACAGGGAAACAGCTCGTTAATGCAGGAGCAAATGCGCTTGTCGCAGGAAGTTTTGTGTTCAAATCAGATAGTCCAGCAGACACTATTAAAGCACTGAAAGATCTTCAGTCGTAATGAAAGACTTTTTTATAGACAAATACGAGTATGATCTACAGACAAATAAGCGTTGGATCAATAAAGTAATACAACAGGAAGAAGGTATTAATGATTTTATAATCAAGTCTTTATCCCATATTTTAAATGTCCATCATATTTGGAATTCCAGACTTTTAGGAACCCAACCTGAATCAGGACTTTGGGATAAGCTTCCCCTTGATTATGCAACTAAGTTTGCAGTTGAAAACAGAAATGTCACTATCTCCTATCTTGAAACCTGGGATCACGAAGCAAAGGTAGATTTTCATGATTCTGAAGGAACCTTGCTTTCAAAGGACACTGTAGATATTCTGTACCACATTTTAAACCACAGCAATTATCACCGAGCACAGGTCGCTCGTGAGCTAAGAACACTCGGTCTCGAGGTCCCTAGTTTTAATTTCATTACCTTCCATTAGGCATGATATTTGAACTTCGTAACCAAATTGTTGTACATACGTTTTGAAAAGTATGAAATACATCTTAGCTGTCATAATTTTAATCTCAACTACCGTCTTCGCGCAGGACAGTACACTTGCTGAATATGAGCAAGCACTTTCCGTGACGCTTAAAAAGCTAAGGATGGCTGAATCAAATGTTGAAAAAGAAAAGCTCAATTCAGACTTTAAAACAACATTGGAGAAAGCACTGGCGAAAGAAGAAGCTCTTTCCTACCCTTTTTCTCAGTTGTCTTCAGTTGGAATCATTGACAGTCCGGATAAAAAGATGCGTATCATCAATTGGAATGTAGAGCAAGAAGACTTCTCTCACAAATACTACTGCTTTGTAATATGGAAAGGCGAAAAAGGAAAAGAGCATCATTATCAGGAGCTCATGGATATATCGTTTGGTATGGCGATGCAGCCAACAGAAACAATTTCAGCTGATCAGTGGTATGGTGCGCTCTACTACAAAATCATTCCAGTAACACGCAGGAACAAAACATTGTATACTGTTTTAGGCTGGGATCACTTCACAGAAATGAGTTCAGCTAAGCTTATTGATGTCATCTACTTCGTAGGAAACGACGTTAAATTAGGTATGCCTATTTTCAAAGCTGGCTCAGATATAAAACGTCGCATGTTCTTTGAACATTCAGAGAAGACATCCATGTATCTCAATTACGAAGCAGACAGAGAACGCATCATGATGGATCACCTTTCGCCTGAATCTCCGAGTATGGCAAATTTCAGAGAGTTTTATGTTCCGGATCTTTCCTATGACGCGATGGAGTTCGACGGTAAGCGATGGAATCTGATAGAGGATGTTATCGGCGTCAACCCAGGTAACGGAAAGGAAAAACAAGTTGTGTACACCAAAAATGAGGATGGTAAGATTGAAGCTAAAGAGATCAAATCTGACTGGCAAGACCCTTCTAATCCTGACGCCCCGGCAGGTGGAAATATTCACGTTGCTGTACCTCCGGATTAAATCGTCAAAATTAAAAAAGATAATAAAGAAGACGACCTTCCTAAAGTAAACAAGAAAGATAAGCGTGATCCATCTGAACTTTCATTCATGAAAGGCGTTAAAAAGAATAAGCGTAAAAAACGCAAAAGGAAAGATTAATCTTCTGATTCTCACTCAGTCTTATTAAATATTCATTGTGTACAAGTAATTACAAAGTGACATGGAAAGATTGTAATTTCTAACGTATTTTATCGTTAAATTAAACAAAACCCATCGCTATGAGTAAGAATCTGTACATTGTACCCTACGACTTCACACCGATCACACATAACGCCCTAGAGTACGCATTATTCTTAGGAGAAAAGATCCATATGGAGATTATGATTCTGCATATAGCAGCATCGAAAGAAAAAGGCCGTCCAATGATCAGCAAACTTGAAGATGTTAAAAGTAAATTGACAGTGCCTAATGGTGTTGAGATCTCAACCAAAGTTGTTGTGGGGAACCTTTTTACCGATATTGGCCGCATCGCGAAAGAAAATGCAGCGCAGCTTATCATTATGGGAACTCATGGATCGAGAGGAATGCAAAAGATCTTTGGTTCTAACGCTATGAAAGTTATTGTAAGTGCTGAGTGTCCTTTCATTGTTGTGCAGAAGAATACAAAGCCAAGAGATATTAAATCAGTCGTTGTTCCAATAGATCTCACAAAAGAAAGTTTACAGATCGTGAACTATGCAGGAGATATTGCAAACATATTCAATGCTGAAGTTCATGTACTCGCTGAAAAACAATCAGATCAGATATTGAATACGCGGATTCAGAACCGAATAAAACTGGTTAAAGAACAATACGAGGAAAGAAGTGTAAATGCCAATATCAATTTTGTGAAACGTGGCAGTTACGGAAAGCGTGTAACGAACTATGTAAAAGCAAATAATGCAGATATGATCGCAATCGCCTATCATTCTGAAAGCCTTTTCCCTCAGTTCGACAGTTTCGCTCCTAATCTGATCACCAATAAAGAAGCGCTGCCAGTCTTAATAATAAACTCTAAATTAGCCTCAGCATTATATTTTTAGAATGATCATTGGAGACTACAATGACCTCGAAATACTGAGGTTTACATCTGTCGGAGCTTATCTTGGAGACGAAGAAGGAAACGATGTTTTATTACCTAATAAATACTTAACGGAAAGCTTAGATGTAGGAGATACTGTTTGTGTTTTCGTTTATAGAGATTCTGAAGATAGAATTGTAGCTACAACTGAAGACCCCAAAATTACAATTGATCATTTTGCTTACTTGAAAGCAAAATCTGTAAGTTTCTACGGTGCCTTTATGGACTGGGGATTAGAAAAGGATCTACTAATACCCTTTCGCGAACAAGCGCACAAAATAGAAGAAGGCAAAGACTACCTGGTCTACCTTTATCTGGATGAGGCAACTGACAGATTGGTCGGGACTACAAAAACCGATAAACACCTGATTCCATGTAAAGACGAATTAAAAGCTGGCGACAAGGTGCAATTGATCATTTGCGAACGCACAGACCTCGGAATAAAGGTCGTTGTCAATGAAAAATACAAAGGACTTGTATTCAACAATGACATTACTAAAAATGTGCGCCGCGGAACTAAAACAATAGGTTTTATAAGTACAGTTAGACCGGATGGTAAGCTCGATATTAAACTGGAGCAAGAAGGATATGATAAGATCGATAAGATCAGTCAAGAGCTTCTAGATATGCTCAAAGCAAAACAGTCGATCAACCTCACAGATAAGAGCTCACCAGATGATATCAAGGAGCAATTGAACATGAGTAAGAAAACATTCAAACAAGCCGTTGGAAAGCTTTACAAGGAAAGACTTATAGAGCTACATCCGGACAAGATCACTATAGCCAAGGATTAAAAAGCAAAGTGCTCTTTGAAGCGAATAGCCTGTCTTCTTGAAACCTCTATTTTATCTCCGCTCGTTAATTCAAATTGAAGACCTCCGTTGAACCAGTTCTCAACTTTGTGAACGAATTGTAGGTTAACTATAAACTTACGATTCGCTCGGAAAAAAACTTCCGGATCTAACTTACCTTCGAAACTGTTCAAAGAACGCAAAATGAGCGGTCTACTATCACCGAAATACACCTTAACATAGTTTCCGTCAGACTCGAGCATCCGAATATCTCCTAGACGCACGAAATAGCACTTTTCATTATCTTTGATGAATACACGGTCTTCTATTGTTAACTGACGATCCTTCCTACTCAGAGGTGTATTATCGC
>JBMSGX010000153.1:0-5792 GCA_049416285.1 Crocinitomicaceae bacterium
CTCACATAAATAGATGCCTTGCCATGTGCCCAAATTTAGCTTTCCATTCGTTATGGGCACCGAAACCGATGATCCAACTACAGAGGATTTTATATGTGCTGGCATATCGTCAGGACCTTCATAAATATGACGGTAGAACGGTTCGTTCTCTTTAAATACATGATTAAAGGAGGCTTCAAGATCTGTTCGCACGGAAGGATCAGCATTCTCATTGATGGTTAAACCTGCAGATGTATGCTGTATAAAGATATGTAACACTCCTGATTCAGGAAGTTCTATTGCACCCTCTATCAAGTCCGTAATTACATGAAACCCTCTTTTAAACGCGGGTAAAACAATTGTCTTTTGCATCGTAAGAACTAAGATAATATTCTCAACAGCTTACGTGAAAAACATCAAAGCTTTTTAATGCTCAATGCTCCTGAAGGACACTTCTCTACTTGTTCAACAATCTCGTCTTTCGTCGCTCCTTCAACTTGTATCCAAGGTCGCTCCTTCGGTTTAAAAACATTGGCAAGCCCCCGGGCACAATTTCCAGAATGAATACATTTTTCCGATTCCCAACAAACTGCAATATCTTCTTTTGAATATTCTTTCATCTTTTTTCTGTTTAAGTTACTTAATAGTTCGGCTCTAAAATATTGTTTAAGCAAACATCTATTCCTTTTCAATAAATGGTTCACTGATTAACGCAACCCGCCTGCTGAAAGACGTTATAGCTTCATGTAAAATAGATATATTTGTTTAAGTCCCATGAGTGAAATTCGAAAACATATCAAAGAAGAACTCAAAGAAGAGTTTGGAGATCTTGTTTATGAGAAAGCAAAGGCAGAAGTGAAAGAACGCTTTTGGAGTCGTTACTATGCATTTACCGATAGGATTTTTGCGTTCTTCGGATATACGGAACCTCGGAGGAAAAAGATCGAAAAGATCAGTGAGGAGATCAAGGCAGACACTCATCTCACCTCTTCTGACACGGTTTTGGGGATGATGGAACTATTTACGTTACACTACGCAAACTCTGCTGTAGAACTCCTTACCTCAATGGTCGGAGCAGATGCTGAACCGGAACTTACTTCAAAAATAGACTTGGCTAAAACAGATGAAAAATCACCAAGTGATCCAGAATCTGAATCATTAAATATTGACGACGCATGATGAATACAGAGAACATATTCAATGCCCTGAATCGTTTAACAGGTAAGTTGAGTGCTTCATTGGATAACGTAATACCAGGATTACTATTGGTAATTCTCAGTTTTCTCGTTGCGCTGGCCGTTGAGTTCGGAATTCGAATACTGATTCGATTAATTCGATTGGACAAGCTCATGGAGAAAAGCAGTTTTATTCATTCAATCGAATCATTGGGAATCAAACCGCGCATCCATATTTATGGGGGTAAGCTTTTCTTCTGGATCACATTTTTAATACTTCTGGAAGCATCTGCTCATGCTGTTGGATGGCGTTCAATCACCAGCAAATTTGAAGAATACCTGGAGCTTGTGCCATCATTAATAGGCGCTGCTGTGATCTTCACGGTCGGTTTGTTCATCTCAAAATTCATCCGAGATCTTATGCGCGGTATACTGATACGCGCTCAGTCCAAAGCCGCAAGTTTGATTTCAAAGATCAGCTATTACGCCTTAATTGCGCTTACATTCACCATTGCTTTGGGTTACATAGGATTTGACACCTATATTATCACAGCCAACATTTCAATCATTCTAGGCTCCATTCTATTTGCCTTCTCATTAGCGTTTGTACTTGCATCCAAAGATCTACTAAGCAATATCTTATCATCCTCTTATAACAAGTCGAACTTTAAAATAGGTCAAAAGATCTCATTAGATGGGAAGGAAGGAGAAATCATTAAGATCACGAATACATCCGTTTATGTGAAGGCAACAACAAAGATCCTGGTCATCCCTGCAAAAAAGTTCACGGAAAACACTGTGGAAATTCTAGGCTGATAAATACTGAGTTATAATATCTCCAAACCTAATCGATATCATTTTTCTGATACGTTCTGAGTTCTAAATTTGACCTAGCTGTGTAACATGCGTCACTTCAGGTTTGTTGCGCACCGCTTAAATTAGTTATCGGAATTAACTCTATAACAGAAAAATGAAAGTAGAACAAATTTATACGGGATGTCTTGCTCATGCAGCATATTACATCGAGAGTAACGGCGAAGCAGCAGTATTTGATCCGTTAAGGGAAGTACAACCATACATTGATCGCGCAGATACGGATGGTGCAAAGATCAAATATGTATTTGAAACACACTTCCACGCTGATTTTGTGAGTGGACACCTGGACCTTCAAAAGAAAACAGGGGCTAATATTGTTTACGGCCCTACAGCTAAACCTGGATTCGATGCGATTGTAGCAGAAGATGATCAGGTTTTTGAAGTAGGTGCTTATAAGATCAAGGTGATCCATACACCAGGTCACACAATGGAAAGCACTACGTACCTTTTGATCGATGAGAATGGTAAAGAACACGGAATAATCACTGGTGATACTTTATTCATAGGAGATGTTGGCAGACCAGACCTTGCGCAGCACGTGATCGAGGATCTAACTGAAGATAAACTGGCAGGATATTTATTCGACTCATTACGCGATAAAATCATGCCATTGAGCGACGACTTGATCGTATATCCAAACCACGGAGCGGGAAGTGCTTGTGGTAAAAAAATGTCTAAAGAAACAACAGATACCCTCGGTAATCAGAAAAGAACGAATTATGCCTTGCGTGCAGATATGACAAAGGAAGAGTTTAAGAAAGAGCTACTTACAGGCTTAACAACTCCTCCAGGATACTTTCCGCAGAATGTTCTTATGAACATAAAAGGATATGACAGTCTTGACACGGTTATGGAAAGAGGTAAACGTCCTTTATCAGCAGATGCATTTGAAGCAGTTGCTAATGAAACGGATGCTCTCATACTTGATACGCGAAACGCCGATGCATTCGCTGCAGGTTTTGTTCCGAACAGTATCTTCATTGGTTTAGATGGAAACTTTGCACAATGGGTCGGAGAAATGATCCCTGATGTAAAACAGGAAATTCTATTGGTATGTGAACCTGGAAGAGAACAAGAGGCTATAACACGACTTTCCAGAGTTGGTTATGATCATACGATCGGATTCCTGAATGGAGGATTTAATACTTGGAAATCGTCCGGCAAAGAGATCGATACCTTCCAAAGAATCCATGCAATGGATCTTGAAACAATAATGAAGGAAGGAAAACAACTGGTTATCGATGTTAGAAAGGAAAGCGAATTTAACTCTGAACATGTTGTTGATGCGATCAATGTTCCATTGAATCAGATCAACGATCACTTGTCTGCATTCCCGAAAGACCAGCACTTCGCGATTCATTGTGCCGGAGGATACCGTAGCATGATCGCTGCATCCATTCTGAAAGCTCGTGGATGGGAAGATTTCGTTGATGTGATCGGAGGATTCAAAGCAATTAAAGACGTGGAAGTGAAAGTCACTGACTACGTGTGTCCAACAACGGACCTGTAGTCATATTTTTCATGTTTGTGTGAAAGCGGTCCTCGGGCCGCTTTTTCATTTGATAAAATTAAATTTGTGGACAAAGAGACAATATGATCATAATTCGACCACTTAACGATCTTCAGGAATACCTGAGTCGGCTCACAAAAAACAGGTTGTGGCTACGCGTGATCATTGCGATAGTCTTAGGAGCGGTTTTGGGTTATTTTTTAAATCCTTCTGCGGGGTATCTCAAAAAAGAGAATACTGAAATAGTTGCAGACTGGTTGCAACTTCCCGGTTCTGTCTTCATGCGCCTTGTGCAAATGATCATGATCCCTTTGATCTTTACCTCCATACTTACAGGAATTGTTAGTAACAACTCACAGGAGCTGAAAACAATGGGATTGCGATTGATCCTTTATTTCATTCTAACTACAACAGTAGCTATCGGAATTGGATCGATAATTACAACCATCCTTCAACCGGGGTATTTTATCCACGAGCTAGGTGGTTTTAGTGGTTCAGGTGAAGCAATTGCTCCCGAAGTAGGCGGTTGTTTCAAAAGTATTCCCTCTGCGATTTCAGAGCTTATTCCTACAAACCCATTAGAGGCAATGATCACCGGGGAAATGCTGGGAATCGTGATATTCACTGTGATTATTGCTGTTGCGGTAACACAATTGAACATCGAATTGGCAAGGCCGGTTGTACGCTTCAGTGAAGCCATTCAGAAGATCTGTATGATCGTGGTTTCCTGGGCCATGCTACTTGTTCCTTATGCAGTATTTGGAATGATCGCAGCGCTTATGGCTACTCTTGGTACGAAAGTATTATTTGGACTTGGTTACTATATGCTTGTAGTAATAGGCGGATTGTTCATCCTCCTTCTCTTCTATCTGTTCGTTGTGGCTACACTAGGGAAACAAAACCCGCTTGATTTTCTAAAAGCTGTGAAAGACCCCCAACTGCTAGCGTTTGCTACAGCGAGCTCTGCTGCTGTAATGCCGTTATCTATGGAAGTTGCAGATAAGAAACTGGGAGTTAAATCAAGCATTAGTGATTTCGTGATTCCAATTGGAGCAACGATCAACATGGACGGTACGGCGCTCTTTCAATGCGTTACAACGATCTTTATGGCACAAGCCTACGGTATTGAATTGAGTATGGTAACAATCATTTTGATGACATTCACAATAGTGGGTGCATCTATAGGGACACCAGCCATACCGGGCGGAGGTGTGATCATACTTGCATCTGTACTTGGGAGCGCGGGTATACCAACTGACGGTCTTGTTGCGATCATCGGAATTGATAGAATTCTTGGAATGTTTAGAACGTCATTGAATGTAACAGGAGACTTGACTGCATGTGTAGTATTTAATAGGTGGTTTGGCACATCAAAACCAGCAGCTCCTACCCCATCCGCAGCCTAGTTATATAGATAAATATAAGCATTCAAGGAGGTTGCGATGAGCAACCAAAGAAAATATGGCAGCACGAATATCGCTTTCCATTTTAGCTCTCTTCTAAATCCAATTAGAAAGATCCCGGTGAGTAAAGTCAGCGCTGAAATGACGATCAATCCAACCACCACCCATTGTTTGTAAAAGAAAACAGGGTTCCAGATAACATTTAAACACCACTGAATAATGAAAAGGGCAACTACCTTTTGTCTGGCCACTGCTGTACCCCACAATGCAGTCATGTAGAATGTAAAGCAAACCATGATCGTTGTCCAGGCAGCACCAAATACCCATCCCGGAGGTGTCCAGGGAGCTTTATTTAATTCGGCATACCAGTCTGATACAACACCATCACCTGTAAAAAATCCTCCAAGACCTAAAGCGCCAAAATTAAGGACAAAAAAAAGTATAAATGCTCTCCAATTCATATGTACAACTCATTAATTACATGCTCCGATTAGCACTCCTCATTCAAACTTAACAAGATTAAACCTTCAATTAAACTTTAACCAAATAAAACAATGATTATCAAATATTTAACACCTCCAATGCTAACCCATCACATTGCGGACTGGATCTGACCAATACATTATTAAAAAAGCCAAAGACGGAAGGAAAAATACAGCTGCAATTGTAACAGCAAAAATATCAGTCTGGACACCACCCAAATGCGATAAAGTCGCCCAAACTATTACAAGCAAATACAACACTTGAAAAACAGAATAAACATAGAGCCCTGTTAACTTTCTGCTCAACATCACAATCGCACCTATTATTGTACCAATGTTAACCATTACAAATAAGAGACCTCTAATA
>JBMSGX010000154.1:0-5784 GCA_049416285.1 Crocinitomicaceae bacterium
TTATATTTCCCGATCGTGCTCCCTTGATACTCCACTTCTATATCCGCATCGGGCAACCCTAACTTCTCCTTGGAAAGATCAATAATACTTCGAAGTTTATCCGGAGATAATCGATGGTCGAAGTCATCAGCTTCCCATAACTGCATTCCAATCCTTACTTCGTCGCGAAGCGTCCCTCCGCAGTCAATATATTTCTTAGTGATCAAACCCACTTCCGTTACATGAAAATGTTGGGGTACAAACCCTCCATCCGGTTTTAAGATCGTGATCGCATCAACTTCATTCAATACTTTTTCAAGCTCAGATAATTTCATCTCTTTCCTTTAACAACATTGGTTATTCCACTTATCGATCTCCTTATCAAAAAGGTCCAAAATGAGCGTTTTCGCCTTTTCCCATTGTTCTCGATTCACACAATAGTTCATCGAGGCTCCGGTCACCGTGCCTTGGATAAGTCCTGCATTTTTTAGCTCTTTTAAATGCTGACTCACCGTAGATTGCGCTAAGCCAAGTTCTTCAACAAGATCAGAATTTATGCACTTATCCTGTTTTACCAAATACTTAAGGATTGCGATGCGGGCAGGATGCCCTAATGCTTTCGCAAGCGAAGCTACCTCTACATCGTGACCCTGATAAATATCTGTTTTTGTAACACCCATATCGCAATATTACGATAAATATCATTCATCGCAATATACCGATACATTTTTCAAGGTCACCTGTGTTACAAAACAACCAAATGAGTAGAAGTACATTTGACTCAAAACCCGACTATGGAACAACTGCAACTTACTACCTCAGATCGAAGACTTCTCAAAAAACAGCAGCGACCAACATTGCTGCTTGCCGGTGGTATTTTCATTACACTCACTGCCCTCAATTTTTTATTTCATTATAAGGATGTTGTTCTGAGTATGGAAATGATAGAACGACCACCAGTGTCTCAATTGATCACTATTCAAATAATAGGAACATTGATTAGCGTTGGAATCTACTTTTCCATGGCACGTGCGGTATTACAGGATCTACGATCTGGTTCAAAGGCTTCAGAATCTACAAAAATCGCTGCGAAATACTTTAAACGTATAGATGGTGAATTGACTTATTTCGTTAGGTTGAAGAACGGTATTGAAGCCACAGTGAACAAATCAAATTTTTCAGAGTTTATCGAAAACCAACCGATTAGGATAGAATATGGTTCGAAGACAAAACTCGTTTTCGATCTACAACCAGTTTAGGCTAAATTTTTAGTATCTATACTTGTTCTTGAAAAGTTATCCAGCCATTCCAATGCTTTCTTTTCAGAAGTAAACAACCTGATATTATAATTGGGTTTCTGAAGGCGATAATAGAAATTTCCCAGAAGCCGTTGTGCAAGTGTTCGGACTACAATGGCCTCCGCAATAATTAGATGAGCACGTTTCTGATTTTCCGCTTGAATATATTTGATCGCTTCACCTGACAACTCCGTGTACTTACCCGATACTACGAGCTTTCTAAACGGTTTTCCTTTTGTGATCTCATCGTAGAGTTTATAATCGATCTTAGCTGCCATCAGATCAACATCAACCTCATCTTCATAACAAAGTCGCACCAGATCATGGTCAATAATTTCAATATGTCTCGTTTCGGAAGAAGCGGTCATTTCAATGAATAGACCTATAAGGTAATAAATAATTGATTATAAAGTGTTTATGATCTATTAAGAATATTTTTTGAGAACTGATTTTTCAACGAATTTTTGACGTAACATTGCGCAATAATTAGGCGCTATGATCAATGCTATTGCTTTTCATGTAGGTAACAGGATCAACCTTCGTGAAATTCGTAAAAGGAAGGGTGAAAACTTATTGCGTAAGGGCACCACATTTTTACTTTATGGAGACAATGATCGCTTTTTTTATTTCAAAGATTTCGGAGGCTTGGTTTGTTTTAATATGACCGAAAATGAAGCGAAGCAAGAACTGTTAAAATATCTTCAGGAGGATGTGGATAGATCTTTTCGTGAGAAATTTGAGATCGAGATCAACCCCAACAATGAGATCGAGGTAGATTTCACGACGATCTATTTGCCCGAGCCGAGTTTAGACTTTATTCAAATTATCGGCTTAAACCTAGCTCAGTCAGTTGCCCTGGATCATTATCAGAAACTGTGTGATTCGCTTTTGGAGGACACCAATAGACTCTCCAATCATCTAGAGCAAACCGGTAAGATCAACCTTTCCAGAAAAGAACTTGCAAAGCACATCGGAAAGACCCTAAATCTAAAAAACAGAATTGCAGAAAACCTCTACATATTTGAAGCACCGCCGCTTGCTTGGAAAGATGTGAAGCTCTCGGAAGTTGATGCTAAGCTGAATGCTGAGTTGGATTTTAAGAATAGGTTTGCGAGTATTCAGCACAGTTTGGATATAGTGAAAGAAAATCTTGAACTATTCAAAGACATACTTCAACATAAGCACAGTAGCTTACTCGAGTGGATTATTATTATCCTAATCCTTTTTGAAGTTATTCACGTTTTGCTATAATTGCAGCGTGAGTAAAAAAGATTTCAAAAAATCGATCATTGTTCAAGGAGGAGGATTTCGCACCGGTTTCAGTACCGGCGTCTTGGATGCATTTCTTACGGCTGGATACAATGATTTTGACCTCTATATAGGAGTTTCCGGTGGCTCTATTGCTATCTCCTATTTTTTAAGTGAACAGTATCAGAAGTGCTTTGATGCCATGTGCTTACTGGCTGAGGATCCAAACTTCCTAAGCTTTAACCGGATGATCTGGAACCAGGCGGTGATGGACATCGACTATTTCCATGAGGTTGCTGACAATCTTATTCCTTTCGACGTTCATAAAGCTCTAGAGAACGCAAATAAGAAGGAACTGGCTTTCGTGATGACAGATAGAAACACAGGTGAACCACATTATTACCATCCGAACAAAAAAACTTGGATAGAGGCGGTTATCGCGTCATGTACCCTACCATTTGTTACGAAAGGAAAACATTTTCTGCATGGCGTTGAGTATATGGATGGCGGATGGAGTGATCCACTTCCGGTAGAATGGGCTTACGAACATGGTTCCAGAGAAATGGTAGTGATTAGAACCAGCCCTGCTGATCTTAAAGCGAACCAAAGCTGGTCTGATTACTTTGGAACCTTTGTTTTCCGTTCGAATGAGAACCTAAAAAACTGCTTTGAAACGAACCACCAGAAATACAACGAATCAATCGAATTTCTGAACAACCCTCCAGCGGATCTCACGATCAAACAGATCGCGCCCGACAGTCCACTCAGAGCCGGAACCTATTCAAATTCTGTAAATGCGATCACCGCTGACTACAGACATGGTGTTCAAGCAGGACTGGATTTTATCTTTAAAGTGAAACAGGGAATTCTTTAGAAGGCGAAGATCATACGCTTCGTTTCTATCGCATCATTATCGATCATCAGCGTGTAAGAATAAACTCCTGAGGCACCATAACCGTGCTGATACAATACTTCATTCGTTCCTTCATTCAGTGAAATCGGCAGTTTCTTGATAATATTCCCATTTAAATCTCGAATGACGATCGTTCCCATCTTTCCAAAATCTCGTGCGGCATAAACAGAGATCGTTGTGGACTCATCAAACGGATTCGGTTTGTTTTGCATCAACTGTAATCCCTTTTTCGGTTCCTGTTTTTCCTCAACAGCTAACCAAGACTGAAGGATCATTTCCTCCTCACTGAATAAACTTTCAATTCCTTCAATATCGACTGAGGCAACGCTAAAGTGATACCAAATAGACTGCGGGATATCCACTGTTGTAATCAATGTGTTCGTTGTAAAAACCGTGTCCCAATCGTTCGTGTTTGTTCGAAGCGCAATTCTGTATTCACCATATTGGGTCTGATCAGTGATCTCTATCGTCACGGTTGAATCAGTAGTAATCGGAATATTAAAAGAAGGAACCTTTGGAGAATTTGCAGCCATTGCGGATGCGATCCCATTGATCATTGCATTTCTTCCTAAATAATTAAAATCGACAAAAAAGGAATCGATCTCGCCATCGCCTGTCGTGTCTACGCCCAATACATCCTCTGTGGTGTGCTGACGATCTGTATAACCCGGTCCAACGCCCGCATCGCCATGTTCATTTGCGGAACACGTTCTGATCGCATTGAACCCATCCTGACGGAAGGGGATGTGATCTCCTCCTCTTCCCACTCTGTCCTCTCCTGACATGATGTGTATTCCCATTGGAACACTCGCAGCAGGCAATCCCTCTTCTTTGTATTCAAGTTTTGTATAACGTGCCAGTTGCTTATGGGGTGAGTTATTCATCCCTGCTGAAAACAAACGAACATTTGTACTGTCAATATCATTTAATCCAGGACATGAAGGTGCTGAAGAAGTCTGGCCACAGATAACACCTCCAACCACGTCATTATTAAAGACCGCTTTCACAGGAATGTTATTGTCTACACAATACTGGGAGAATGCATCTGCTCCATAGAGACCCTGTTCCTCTCCTATCGTCAATAAAAACACTATCGTTCTGTCAAACGTTAACTTACTCATCACTCTCGCAAGCTCAAGAACAAGCGCAGATCCCGAAGCATTGTCCTCCATTCCTAATGCCTCGCATGTTATATCGCAGGCGTCATCACACCGGCTATCGATATGACCTTCAATGAACACCACTTCATGATCGGTAACATCCGTTCCAGGCAAGACCGCAAAAATATTTTTGTGGCGGTCCATTGTACAGATCAGCTGATCGAACTGAAGAAATGAGACTTCCAATCTGTTTTCGTTGGCTGTGCTGAACTCCTCAAACTTTGAAAAGGCCCAGTTTCTCGCTGCACCTATACCTGTTGTCAATGAAACTGTATCGGAAGCGGTATTCCTTGTCCCGAATTCATTCATCTGCAGTAAGTATGACTTCAATGAATCCGAATTCAATTCGTTCATGATTTCACTAATAATATCGGCCTTTGTTACGATTGGTGTGGCGGAAGCATAGTTCGCCGGGTCGTGTAATCCTTTGAGGGCAATATCTGCATCCGGATTCGTGACAATAATATTTGTTTGTGACCATAAGGCTGGGGTCCATCCCACAAGGAACAGTAAAACAATTGTTCTTAACATGATTTATTGATTTGTTGGTTTTTCGACCGTGATCTTATCAAGCAAGGAAACACAATCGCCAATACATTTAAGTTGTTCGTTATTCTTAAAGTGAGCTACACCGCGCTGCTCTCCATTTGGATATCCGAGATAAACCCTTCCATCAAGCACACCTGCTTTCATTTCTCTGCTGAATTTCACTTCACCATTCTCATAATAGCAGACCGTATTTCCATGTTCCTTACCGCTAACATAGTTCATTTGCATGAGTAATAGACCACTGTCAAAATAAACAAGTGATTCACCGTTCAATAAGTCATCTTGGTACGTTTCCTGCAATAGAGTCTTTCCATTCTTGTGATACGTTACCCAGGGTCCGGCTTTTGATCCATTTTGATATTTACCCCGAGTAACCACTGATCCGTCCTCTCGGAAGAAAAGCCACTCTCCATGTCTGACATCATTCAGCATCTGACCTTTGGCTGTCACCTTCCCTTCATCGTTCGTCACAACTTGCACTATCAATGAGTCAGAAGATTGACTATATCCCAACCAGTTTCCACCCAAAAAAATAACCAGAACGATCGCAAGAATCTTCATACCCTCAAAATACTTAATAATCACCGAATTAGTCAAGAAATATTTTCACATAAACTTGATTTTTTGTTAATTCGCA
>JBMSGX010000155.1:0-5724 GCA_049416285.1 Crocinitomicaceae bacterium
TGAAATTTCGTGTACCGTAGAAACGATCATCTCCACGCCCCTTGTTGTCTATAACTCGTTTTTCGATCGAACTAAGCCCGTATTTATCAGCAGTAACTCTTTTCGTCTCTGTAACATCAACAGTAGAATCTTTCAAAACATCTTCTGCAGTTTCAGCGGTATCAGCAGTTGGTTGTGCCAGCGCACTTCCAGACAAACCGATCATGAAGATCATCATTCCTAAATTCTGATTATTTCTTTTACGAAGGAAGAAAAACAGAATACCAGCCGCTGCGGCAACTGCAGCAACAATCCACCAAATCATTGATTGCCCCTGGCCTTTTTCCTCCTCTATCATTGATTCAGGTATTTCAATACCAAATGTCATCCCTTTCATATTCTTCAATTTCACATTATCAATCTGCACTCCGGATGAATCCTTTTCAATCAAAAATCCCGGATGCTCGATCTGCAAAGAATCACTTATCGTGTATTGCAAGCTGTCAATCCAGCCTTCTTTGTCGATCAAAGCGAACATAACATCATTCACAAAAGTCATGCCCTCCATAAAGCTAAGGACTTTTAACCCTTCATTTTGAATCTGTTTCGCGAATAATTCACGGTTGTTTGTTAACACCACTTCCTCACCAGGAGCTAGTAACACATCACTTAAATCTTTACTTGTCCCGGTCTTGTCTTCGTAAAGTGTTACCCCCTTTAAAGAAAGGTCTTTACCAGTCGGATTAAATACGGACACAAACATTAACCCTTCCTTGCTATCATTATTGATGTAGTAACGTCTTATTTTCAGGCTTTGATTCGAAGAGGTATCGATGTGTTCAAACTGGGCTACTAGTGTTATCGCACCAGATGCTAGATCAAGCTGACGGCTTTTTTCTTTTGAACCGTCAGACCATCCCTGGAATTTATAGAGATGATTTGACTCAATTGCCTCTAAATCGTGCTTATACTCAGTAAAGAACACCCCGTCTACTTCATTCACACGAACCTCCGATCCATTCATGGAAAGACCATTGAAGCCAGATACATTCTGTGTGACTTTTAACGTCTGAGGCTCGGCCAGGTTAAACACTTCTCGTAAATGCTTGACTGCTGATATTGGCCTTTTCTCAAGGAACGATTTTAACTTGCGAATCTGACCATTCCAAGAAGAACTTGTCTCATTGTACAATCTATCTCGACGTGCCCAATGCCGCTCCAACTCCGGCTCCATAACAGCAATATTCTCATCTATCTTCGCAATAAAATTCGAAGGACGAAGCTTTGAAGCCATAAGGTAATTGTACTGCTTAATGAAGCGCTCCTTGAACTTGTCATTCATCAGCATATGTTTTAACAAGTCGATTGCATATGGTGGATTATACCAGTGCTCGGAAACAGGAAAAGTACGATCTCGAATAAAGTTTCTATTCAAGAAAGAGTGATCGCATGCGAGATCCACATCGTACAATACCCATTTCCATTTTCCTCCAGAAGGTTTGAAAAAACGAATGTTACCACGATAATCTGTATTACTAATAAACGTTTCGATGATGTTATAGTTGAAGAAATTCTCTACATCTATACTATCTGAAACACGCTGATGAAAATCAGCGTCAGCATGATGCGCTCGCACATAATCAATCAAAGATTTGTAGGTAGGATCAAAGAACCCGGAACCTTGTATTTCCCAAAAAGAGCCCTTTTTCCATCCATAGCGATAACGGTAATAATCGCCATTCACCTTTTCCCTGATGTTATGAATACCCCAATACACGCCATTTACATACAATACAACTGAACGCGATGCTTTTGTGTTCACGTTGATATCATCAGCAACCATGGAAATAGACATATCCTTTAGGCGAGTCTTATTCTGATCATTCCCTGACGTCCTCAATACTAAGTGCTGATATTTTCTAAAAGGGAGCTGACGAAATGCCTTTACATTCATTTTTCCTTCGCCGTGCAATTCTTTTCTAGCTGACATCTGCAATGACTTCTCTTTCCAACCTAAAGTCATTCCTCCATAGGTTTTAAGATCTATCTCAAGCTCCTCTTTCAGCTCATTATTGAAGAAAAACTGGGCATGTGCCGTGATCGGCTGTTTGTCCCAGGCTCGCCCTACAGTAATCGGATCTCCTCCGGCCGTGTCTGGCACCATATGTCCAACGTAAATTCCATTTGGCGGAAAGAAGTCACTTGAATCGACAGTCAATGCTATTACCGGTAACTGATGTTTTTGATTCACGATGTAATTCCCAACAAAGTTTCTTCGCTTACCGGCATTGTCTTTGTATGAAACTTTTAAAACTGAAGGAGCGCTGATGGTAACTTCATTTCCGACAGTCCGAAACCTGTTATTTGTAATCAGCTCTGCCCTTCCGCCTTCCGGCACTTTTACTTTGACGGCAATATCACCTTCATAAACTCCAGGTTTATGACTAATCTCCAGTCCCTCATAATCCTTCAGGTCGTTAAAATAGTAGAGTTGTTTGACCGGGTTCTCATTGGAAACCAAAAGGATCAGTGCCGAACAAAGAGCGGCAAAAGACAGGATACGTTTGCTCATCGAAAATAAAATAGATTCTCCGAATGGAGAACGAATAATAAAGTACAAGATAACAGATGTACGAACCTAAAATTATTAGGGAACGATGAATTTTCCACGAACATTTGTGGACGTACCAACTTCTTGAAGTTCAAAGAAATAATATCCGCTTTCAAAACCAAGTTCACCGAGGCTCAACTGCTCATTGAGCAGTGATTCAGCATAAACTACTTTTCCGCTTAGATTGGCTACACTAAGTTTATATTCCTTATTGTTCGGATTTTCAAAATAGAGAATACTTTGATTAGTTACCGGTTGCGGGGCTATCGTATAACCCAGGTCATCAATAGCTATAATTTTCTCACTGATCACCCAGCTGTAGCCTATTCCACCCATCAGTAACCTGTAGTAATTCACAGCGTTCAGCGTTGGGTTCTGATGCGTGAATTCATAGGCAACATTCGCAGTGTTACTTCCACAAACACCTTCAATACTTCCTATTTCAGAAAAATTCAATGAATCAATAGAGTGCTCTACTTTCACTCCATTACATGTATTTCCCTGTTTTATATTCCAGGTTAGCAAGATCCTCCCATTCAACTCAGTAGCATTGAAATACCCTACAACCGATTCGTTCTGAGAAAACGAAGTAAACCCTATCAATATGATTAAAATAAAAAAGGCTCGTCCCATGATCATATCACTTTGACGAGCCTTTAACGAAAATCTTACGAAGATTATTTTGCGAAGCGCATGTTTACTTCCATCCATCCTCCACCGTTCTCACAGTCAAGACCTTTTGCTCGGAAGTAGTTTGTCGCTTGTCCGCTTCTTCCTCCACTTGCACAACAGAAGATCACAGGCTTCTTCAGATCCATAATCTCTGCTTCTCTATCAACAACCTCGTTCAAAGGGATGTTGATCGATCCTGCTACATTGCCTCCCATAAATTCTGCAGGAGTTCTTACATCTACAATTGTATATTCCATCTTATGTTCGTTTTAAAAGTTCTGACACAAATTTACTGCACCTTAAATCATTAGAATGTATCAAAAGTTACATTGACATTTTCTCAAAAAAATTCCACACTGCATCATCCGGGCATTTCGCAACAACCTCTATTCTTTCTTTTGTTGTTGGATGATCGAAGGCTAATTGACGAGAATGCAAATGTATCGACAAGTCCTTGTTTGATCTTTTAGCCCCGTACTTTACATCCCCTTTTATACTACATCCAATATTTGCAAGCTGACACCTTATCTGATGATGGCGCCCCGTTTCCAGTTCAATTTCCAACAAATGATATTTGTCGGACGCTCCGAGGTAAACATATCGTAGCACAGCTCGTTTTGCCCCAGGAGCGCCTTCAACAACAACGTATGATTTGTTCTGCTTTTCATTTTTCTTCAAGAAATCGACAAGCTTACCTTCCTTCTGCGGCGGCTTCTGTTCCACGACTGCCCAGTAGATCTTTTTTGTAGTTTTTCCTCGAAACTGGTCATTCAAACGTGATAAAGCCTTACTCGTTCGAGCAAAAACTAAAGCTCCGCTTGTTGGCCTATCTATACGATGTACAACACCACAGAAAACATTCCCTGGCTTGTTGTATTTGACTCTTAAATAATCTTTGATCTTTTCTGACAAGGGAACATCTCCCGTTTTATCTCCCTGAACAATATCACCGGGACGTTTATTAACCACAATCGTGTGGTTATCTTCATGCAACACCTGAAGCTCCACGCTTAATAAGATTCGTCTTCGTTCGGAAAGTCACCGGACTTCACATCTTCAATATATCTATGGAAAGATCCTAACATCTCCTGATATAAGTTGTGATACTTTCTAAGAAAACGCGGATTGAATTCATTATTAATCCCCAGCATATCATGCACAACCAATACCTGTCCATCAACATCTCCTCCGGCACCAATACCTATGATCGGGATAGTGACTTCCTTCGCAACTTTCGCCGCAAGGTCAGCGGGTATTTTCTCCAAGACTATTGCAAAACACCCAACTTCTTCGAGCGCTTTCGCATCTTCGATCAGTCTTGACGCCTCGTCCTGCTCTTTTGCTCGAACAACGTATGTTCCAAACTTGTAGATCGATTGAGGTGTTAAACCTAGGTGCCCCATAACAGGAATACCCGCAGTAAGAATCCTGGAAATTGATTCTAAGATCTCTTGTCCACCTTCCATTTTAACAGCGTGACCTCCTGATTCCTTCATGATACGGATCGCACTGGAGAGTGCCTCCTTCGAGTTTCCCTGATAAGAACCAAACGGCATATCGACAACCACTAACGCCCTGTCAACAGCTCTAACAACAGATGATGCATGATAGATCATTTGATCTAAGGTGATCGGAAGTGTCGTCTCATGTCCTGCCATTACATTAGAAGCAGAGTCTCCAACCAGAATAACATCGATTCCTGCTGTATCTATAATACGCGCCATTGAAAAATCATACCCTGTCAACATGGTGATCTTCTCTCCAGCATTCTTCATTTCCTGAAGAACATGCGTAGTAACCTTTTTAACGTTTTTATGAACTGACATATGCCGTGTTTTGATGCAAATTTACTCAATTGTTTTATCATGCCGCAAAGCAGTACTTTTACAGGAGGAAAAAATATTCGTATTTTTGCAGAAAATTTATGCAATTACTAATTGCGTATCGAATTTTATTCGTAATATTGCACCCCGTTTCGGCGGATGAATTTGAAAATATAGGTCATGGATTTTATTAAAGAGCTTGAAAAAGAATTGGTTGAGGCAAACAACCTCCCAGCATTCAAAAGCGGAGATACAATTACAGTTTCTTACAAGATCAAGGAAGGAAATAAAGAGCGTACGCAGCATTTCCAAGGTGTAGTTCTTCAGAGAAAAGGATCTGGAGCTACTGAAACATTTACGATTCGTAAAATGTCAGGAAACGTTGGAGTTGAAAGAATCTTTCCAGTAAACTCACCGTTCATTGAGGACATCAAAGTGAACAAAAGAGGTCACGTACGTAGAGCACGTATCTTCTACTTCAGAGAGAGAACTGGTAAGTCTGCTCGTATTAGAGAGAAAAGAACTTTCGCTTAATCGCAACAGCTCTTACAAGAATATTAAGCCTTCCATTTTGGAAGGCTTTTTTTGTATCTTCAAATCATGTCACGCAGAAAAAAGTCTTCTTTTAAGATCTGGCCA
>JBMSGX010000156.1:0-5657 GCA_049416285.1 Crocinitomicaceae bacterium
ACAACAACTGATCCTGAAGGAAAACTTCGCTTGTTGTATGAATGTAATCCAATTGCATTCATCGCCGAACAGGCAGGTGGACTTGCAACAACAGGGTTTGAAAGAGTAATGGCAATTCAACCGGAAAGATTGCATCAACGTGTTCCTTTCTTCGTTGGATCCAAAACTATGATGGAACAGGCGATGGCTTGCCTGGAGAAAGATGGAGCTGAAAGCATTTAAATCATTCTTTAAGCAGCTTACGGAGGTTGATAAAACGGCCAATGAGCTTCAATTAATCGGTTCGAAGATCAATTGGACCGGTCTTGTCGGATCATCACGTGCTATTTGTGCTGGTGCCGTTGCAGAGCAAACACCGGGAAATCACGTTTTTATTTTAGAAGATAAGGAGCAGGCTGCCTACTTTCTCAATGACCTTGAAGGATTATATCCTGAGCGAAATAATATTGTTTTTTACCCGGCTTCATATCGCGTACCATATGAGTTAGAAAAAACAGACAACGCTAATGTCGTGGCACGTGCCGAAGTACTCGAAAAAGTAAACAGCTCAACAAATAACTGGGTCGTTACATATCCTAAGGCATTGATGGAGTTGATTCCATCAAAGAAAAGCCTTTCGAAACACACGATGAAGCTTGAGGCAGATAAGGAATATGATCTGGACGAGTTGAATGAGAAGTTATTGGATCTTCATTTTGACCGTGTAGATTTCGTTTACGAGCCTGGGCAGTTTTCTATTCGTGGTGGTATCCTTGATATATTTTCATACTCCAACGATGATCCTTTCCGTGTAGAATTCTTCGGAGATGAGGTGGAAAGTATACGCACATTTGATGCGAGCTCTCAACTTTCTATCAAACAGCATAAATTCTTCACGATCGTGCCGAACGTCCAAGACAGACTTATTGTGGAAGAGAATGTTTCTTTCCTCGAATATATTGGAACCGAAACACCATTCTGGATCAGTTCAGTTGAGCAGACTTCTGCAACGCTTGATAAAGAATACAGAAAGGCTGTCAGTATCTATGAAAAGATCGACAGTGCGGTAGAGCCTACTGTTCCTTCAGACCTTTTTCTTCATCCGTCCGTGTTGGAGGAAAAAATCCAGGAAGCAAGTGTCATTGAGTTTGGTTTGGATCAGTATTTCACCGATTCAATGGAGATCAAATTCAATTTTCTTCCACAACCAAGCTTCAACAAGAACTTTGACCTACTTGCAGAAGACCTCATCGAACGCAAAAGTCAAGGGTTTAACTGTCTCATCTTTTCGAATCAACCGAAACAGATAGAACGGTTGGATCAGATCTTCAAAGACGTTAACGAACAGGTGTCATTCACACCAATCAATATAGCATTGCACGAAGGGTTTATTTGTCCTGAGATAAAGGTTGTTTGTTACACGGATCATCAGATCTTCGAACGCTACCATCGCTTTAGGCTGAAAGAAGGGTTCCGTCAGGCGAAACAAGCATTAACGCTGAAGGAATTATATAACCTTCAAAAGGGTGACTATGTAACGCACATTGATCATGGAGTTGGTAAATTCTCCGGTCTCGAGACGATAGATGTAAATGGAAAACCTCAAGAGGCAATTCGTTTGATCTATAAAGATAACGACGTGCTGTATGTCGGGATCCACTCTTTGCATCGAATATCAAAATTCACCGGTAAGGACGGTGCAGCGCCAAAAATGAACAAGCTCGGAACTGCCGCCTGGTCAAACCTTAAAAAGAAGACCAAGAAGAAGATCAAAGAGCTGGCGTTCGATCTTATCAAACTATACGCAAAACGAAAAGCGCAACCCGGATTTGCTTACAGTCCGGATTCTTATCTGCAAAACGAGCTGGAGGCTTCATTCATGTATGAAGATACACCTGATCAGTTGAAGGCGACCATCGCGGTAAAAGAGGATATGGAGTCAAATACTCCAATGGATAGATTGGTTTGTGGTGATGTAGGGTTTGGTAAAACGGAAGTCGCGGTAAGAGCCGCATTTAAAGCCGTTGCCGATAGTAAACAGGTGGCAATCCTGGTTCCGACAACCATTCTATCAATGCAGCATTATCGCAGTTTTAAAGAAAGACTTGCGGATTTTCCGGTAAAAGTAGACTATATCAATCGCTTTAAATCTCAAAAGGATACAACGGCAACCTTGAAAAAATTAGCCGATGGAGAGATCGATATCTTGATCGGAACACATGCTATTGCATCGAGCCGTGTGAAGTTTAAAGACCTTGGTTTGATGATCATTGACGAGGAACAAAAGTTCGGAGTTGCAGTGAAGGATAAGCTGAAAACATTGCGCGCAACAGTTGATACTTTAACGCTAACTGCCACCCCTATTCCAAGAACATTACAATTCTCTTTGATGGGTGCTCGTGACTTAAGTATCATCAATACGCCGCCACCAAACCGTCAACCTGTATTGACTGAAGTGATCCAGTTCAATGAAGAAGCAATTCGCGATGCCGTCGCTTATGAGGTGTCCCGAGGTGGACAGGTATATTTCGTGCATAACCGTCTTCAGAACATCAAGGAAGTAGCAGGAATGATCTCACGACTTTGTCCTGGAATTCGCATCGCGATCGGGCACGGGCAAATGGACGGAAAAGAGCTTGAAAAGATCATGATGGGATTCATTGAGCATGAGTACGATATCTTGCTTGCGACAACGATCATTGAATCTGGGATCGACATCTCAAATGCAAATACGATCATTATTAATAACGCTCACAATTTTGGCATCTCTGACCTGCACCAATTAAGAGGTCGTGTAGGAAGGTCGAATAAGAAAGGGTTCTGTTACCTCATCGCTCCAACGCGTTCTGCCATGACCACTGAAGCACGCAAACGCCTGGAAGCCCTTGTTCAGTTCTCAGACCTTGGATCAGGATTCAATATAGCCATGAAAGACCTGGACATCCGCGGTGCTGGAAATATGCTCGGAGGAGAGCAAAGTGGTTTTATAGCTGACATTGGGTTTGATATGTATCAAAAGATCCTGAACGAAGCGATCGACGAATTGCGCGAATCAGAATTCAAGGAGCTATTCAATGAGAGAAACAGCGACCAGTTCACGCAATTTGTAAAAGACTGTGTTCTTGAAACGGATCTAGAAGTCCGGATTCCGGATGACTACGTCAATAATGTTGCAGAGCGCTTGAGTCTATACCAGGAAATGGACAACCTTAAATCGAAAGAAGAGCTGGAAACATTTGTAGAACAGCTACGCGATCGATTTGGGCCAATTCCTCCACAGGTGGAAGAGCTCGTTCAGTCGTTTGAATTACGGTGGTTAGCACAAGAGCTCGGACTTGATAAGATCGTTTTAAAAGCTGGGAAGATGATCGGATATTTCGTGAGTAACCCTCAATCACCATTCTATGATTCTGTTGTGTTCACCAAGGTGCTGGATTATATTCAGAAAAATCCTTCCGTCGCAAAGTTGTCCGAGAAAAACGACCGATTGCGCATCATTTATTCCGAAATTCAGAGTCTCGAGGCCGGTCATTCGGAATTAGAAAAGATCTTCATTTCCTAGAAGTTCGTATCTTCAAGTATATTCATCACCAAAATCTATTACTATGAAAAAATTAATTGCACTTATCGCGTTGCTATTCTCTTTTGGAGCTTCGGCTCAAATTGAAGGAGGAACCATGGTTGCAGGTGGAAACGCCTATTTCAATCATTACATTAACACTTCCCTTGATGTTAAACAGACATCTGTTGTTATTAGTCCACAATTCGGGTTAGCTTTTGCTGATAATTTCATTGCTGGGGCGTATTTCAGTTTTTCAAGCTTTTCAGATGTGAGTAGCTGGGGTGTTGGGCCTTTTATCCGTTATTATTACAAGAACTTATATGCCCAATTAGGATATGGATATAATAGAACTGAATCCTTTCAGCAATCTGTTGGTGATATTTCTGTTGGTTATGCAATTTTCTTTAACGATTATGTTGCTCTGGAGCCAGCCTTATATTTCAATAAATATTTTGGGAACAATGGGGGTAGCGACCTCGGATTTAAAGTAGGTTTCCAAATCTATTTTAACCGTTAGTAGACTACCCATCACATTTCGTGTTCAGTTCACACTTTAAAGCGGGCATATCCGTTATATTTATGCCATGCCAAAAGCCATTGTTTCTGTAACCAATGATCTCTACACGGATAATCGTGTGAACAAGGTTTGTCTTTTTCTTAAAGAGCAGGGCTATGACGTATTACTTGTTGGTCGAAAACGGAAATTGAGTAATCCACTCGACCCAAGATCATACAAAACAAAGCGCATAAAACTGTTGATCGAAAAAGGGGCGGCATTCTATGCTTTCTTCAACCTTCGACTCTTTTTCTTCTTGCTATTTAAGAAGGCTGATTTACTCGTGTCAAATGACCTTGATACACTTTTCGCTAATTACTTGGCGGCCGGATTCAAGCGCAATTGTAGGTTAGTATACGATTCACACGAGCTCTTCACAGAAGTTCCTGAATTAATCGACAGACCGAGTGTTCAACGTATCTGGTTGAGGATCGAAGAGTGGATATTTCCAAAACTCGAAACTATTTATACTGTTAACGGATCCATCGCAGAGATCTATGCAAACAAATACAATAAAAAGATTCATGTCGTGCGAAATGTTTCTCCCAAATGGGAGGCTATCGATGTGCCATCAAAAGAATCACTTGGGCTACCTACGGATAAGGCTCTAATCATCATGCAGGGCGCGGGAATCAACGTGGAGCGAGGAGGCGAAGAGGCTGTTGAAGCCATGAAAGACCTGGATGCGGTATTGCTTTTTGTAGGTGATGGCGATGTCGTTCCACAGCTCAAGGCACGTGTTCAAGAATTACACCTGGAATCAAAAGTACTCTTCTTTGGAAAACGTCCCTTCAATGAAATGATGTGCTATACTTTTCACGCTGATATTGGATTGACGCTGGATAAACCGCGCAGTCTTAATTACAAGTTCTCCTTGCCGAATAAAGTGTTCGATTATATCCATGCGCGAACGGCAATTGTTGCTACTGACATCAAAGAAGTGCGTAAGATCTTAGAAAAGTATCAGATCGGTGAAATTGTGGAGCCGTTCTCTGAACAAACGCTTGCTTCTACCTTAAAAGCATTGATTTCAGATAAAGTCAGACTTAAATCAATGAAAGAGAATACGTTGTCTGCAGCGGCAGTTGAGCACTGGGAAAAGGAAAAAGAAACCCTTAAAATCATCTATCCAAAGGTTGGCTGATCATTTACATATCGTTGCTTTTGATGTGCCCTATCCCGCTGATTATGGAGGTGCAATAGATGTTTTTTACCGCATTAAGGCCTTACACGGGCTGGGGATAAAGGTACACCTTCACTGTTATGAATATGGAAGGGGGATGCCTGAGGAGTTAAAGGAATATGTTGAAGACATTCAATATTACAGAAGAAGAAAAACGGTAATTGATTGGTTGAATAAGTTGCCATTCATTGTTAAGACCAGGTCTAACAAATTCCTTATTCGCAACTTACTTAAGGATGATGCTCCTATTCTTTTTGAAGGCATTCACACTACCTATTTTATCGGTGATGAGCGTTTGAAAAACAGAATTAAGATCGTGCGAGCGCACAATATAGAACACGAATATTACAGCAAACTGGCGGAACAGGCATCTGGTG
>JBMSGX010000157.1:0-5646 GCA_049416285.1 Crocinitomicaceae bacterium
GATCTGTAAATGTTGCGTCCAACCCATTGTTGCTGAATCCGTCGATGCGCATCATTGTTCCTTTGTGACAATGCAGGCAGTCAGCGCCGTTCAAACTTTTAAAAAGATCGTAACCAGCCCATTCATCTGGTGTTACCGTATTCAGTATTTGCTGATCGCTCGGTGAAAGTGAGATGTTATTCTCATACTTATACATCACATCGTACTTGGATGAACCGGAAATCATTGTGCGTAAAAACTGTGCGATCGCCTTTGAAACTTTTAATGAATCGATTTCCTCTTCACCAAAAGCCATATAAAACATGTTTCTGTATTCAAGTCTTTGTGCAAGTTTCTCGACTGCATTAGGCCAAGTTTCATGCATTTCAATTGGATTCGGAATTGGCTCCAAGATCTGTTCCTCCAGGGTAAGCGCTCTACCATCCCAGAAGAAATTTTGCGCCCACCCCAAGTTAATTAGCGCCATCGAATTTCTATTCCCTTGGATGCCATCAATACCTGTACTGTATTGTTCAGGATCTGAAAATGCTGCTTCCGGAGCATGGCAAGCGGCACAAGACATTGAATTATCACCACTCAATAGTTCTTCGTAGAAGAGTTTTCTTCCCAATGCAACCCCTTCAACTGTCATTGGGTTGTCTTCCGGGATTATCATTTGAGGGAAATGAGATGGGATCTCCAATTCATACGGCGTGGCAACGTAAGACACCTTGTCCTTTCTACATGAAAGAGACACTACCAGTATCAAAAGTGCCACCAGAAATATCCTCATTAGTACGTGCTTAATGCTGATTTGAAAAGCTCCATCACTTTTAGCGAAAGTGCTTCCTGACCAGGAGCTGTATGCGACATGAATTCTGTTTTAAGATCCAATGACTGGTTACCGTCATTCAAAAAAGTAGACATGTCCAATTTGAAGTCCAACTGATATTCATTTTCCGAAACTAAGTTCCATTGAAGGTTATTAAAGCTTAGATCCTGACGATTTATATCGCCCCCAATGTGATACACGATGTTATGATCAAAGTTCTCAATAGCATCAGGGATCGTATCCACTCTCGCTTCAACTTTCACAAAAATGTATCCCGGATTCCAATCCCAATGCATGTCATTCGCATTTATGATATTCAACGCACTATTCGTCGGAAACAACGTTGGGTCACTGTGATTCAGTGAGTGCTGCACACCCAGATTGCAGTTTATTGAATCAAACTTTGAAGGATCGCCTTCAGTTCTGAACACATTTACTCCTCTTGCTCTATAATCAAACAGACCTGCATCGATCAAAAGATCACTGCCACTTTTGATGTCTTCCAAATAACATTTCAGTTCAATGAATTGAACCAAATACCCCTCAGAAGTTGTAACTGTTTGGTCTAGTTGTAATTCTTGACCGTTAAATTCGGGATTAACCGTCAACGATAAGTACTTCGCAGAAGGTTCAGGACACTCTTCGACCGTATCATCCTTACAGGACACCAAGGCTACTGCCAAAATCAATAAGTAGGACCATTTTAACATATCTATCAAATTTACGATAATAAGGTATTATTACCTAACGTAATCAGCGCTAGTTTTGTAACTTTAGCTACATGAGCAAACCTGCAGATACACACCCTTTGAAGATCTTTAATGCCTCTGCCGGTAGTGGTAAAACCTACCGTTTGGTTAAAGAATACATCAAATTATTACTTGATGAAGAGAAGAGTGACCACCAGTTTGCTCATATACTAGCAATGACGTTCACCAACAAGGCAGCGTTGGAAATGAAAGAGCGTATTATTAAGGCGCTTGATGAAATTTCACGTTCCGCGAATGAATCATTGTTGGATCAGCTTGTTGAAGAGACAACTAATGACCCTGCCTGGATCACTTCAAAGTGCAAGCGTATCCTAACACAAATCCTGCATCGCTATGAAGATTTTCATGTGATGACGATCGATAAGTTCAACTTGCGATTGATCAAATCTTTCAGTCGCGACCTTGATCTTCCTGCCGAGTTCGAGGTGATCATGAACGAGGCCGAAATGATCGAAAAGATCGTTGATGAACTCTTTAGCAGATTAGGAGATAAGTCGGCAGAGAACCTTGACAAGCTCATGCTCACGTATGCGAAGTCGAACGTTGAGGAAGGTAATAAATGGAATTTCCGTGCAGACCTCATCAAATTCGGATTGATATTGAATAAGGAGCAAAACCAACCGATGGTTGAGCGCTTGTTAGCCATGGATTTCTCGAATGATAAACGATCAGAGCTATATGCTACAAAAGCGACTTATGACAAAGAGTTTGTAGCGATCTGTGATCGTTTGAAAGATGCCATTAGCGCATCTGGATTGAATCCGGATCTGCTACCGGGAAAGTCGACCACATACAAAGCTATCATTGGCTTATCTCAAGAAACGGGATTCAAAAAAGGTGATACACTATTCAATAAAACACTTGAGAAAAATCTCGACGCAGAATTAAAAGCAGGACAACACTTTCCTGAAGAAGTAAAACAAGTCCTCTTTGAACTGAATACGTATTGGGAAGAACGCATTGCCGACTACGAATTACTAGATCTGTTTCTGAAGAATTTCTTCAACATGGCATTGCTGCAGTACATAGCAGCAGAGATCAAGGAAGTTCGTAAAGAAGAACAAATGATCCGTATTTCGGAATTCAACCTCTTGATCTCAGAGCTGATCCAAAAGGAAAATGCCTTGTACATCTATGAGCGTTTGGGTTCTAAATTCCATCACTTCTTGCTAGATGAGTTTCAAGATACATCTAGACTCCAATGGTTAAACCTCGTGCCGCTGGTCCATGATTCACTTGGAAACAAACGAATGAATCTGATCGTAGGTGACCCGAAACAATCGATCTATCGATTTAAGAACGGTGTTGCTGAACAATTCATAGAACTTCCCGGTGTATACAATCCTGAAGGCGATCGTGAACTTGAGCTGAGCTCCAACTACTTCAAACAAGTAGGTAAAGTAGAAGAACTAGATTCCAATTGGCGATCGGCATGTAACATCATTGATTTCAACAACAAATTATTTGGTGAGTTAAAAGATCAGCTCTCAGAAAATACTGCAGACTTCTACAAAAGCATTGTACAAAAACCGGTTTCTAAACACGATGGAAGAATTCACGTTCGTTCGTATGAAGGAAAGCCGGAACTGGATGAAACAGTAGACATCATTGTTGATCAGATTGAGGAATGCAAAAATGCAGGCTATTCGTATAGCGATATTTGCATTCTTGGCTATCGCAATAAAGACTGTAATCAATGGGCGATCGAATTGACCAAACGTGATTACAAAATAGTTTCAAGTGATTCACTCCTGATCAAGTCAGATCTCGGTGTTCAATTGACCATTGCTTACCTGAACTGGAGGCTACACCCGAAAGGTCAGAATGAAATGAAACGTTTCGCAGAATTACATTTCAGGATCAAGGATGAATCGAATGTGAACGACTTTCTTAGTTATATAGACGAAGTGCCAAAGGACAATGGTCAAGGCACGATGCGTTTATTTAACCCAATACGATTTGTGAACGACCATTTCGGAGGGCTGGATAAATTCTTCCCTGAATTTGAAGGGTTGTACGATCTCATTCAAAAGTTCTATGGAATTATGCAATGGAACGAATTGAAGAATCCTTACCTGCATCACTTGGCAGATTTTGCATTTGAGTTTGGAAAGAATAAGGGGCCGGACATCCAGTTTTTCCTGGATGAATACGAACGCACAAAGAAAGACAACGCTGTTCAAGTGCCCGCGAGTAAAGATGCTATTGAAGTAATGACTATGCACAAAGCGAAAGGATTAGAGTTCCCTGTTGTCATTATTCCAACGTTGAACATGAAACTCGATGTGAAGGGTAGCTTTCTGATGGATGTTGATGACTTTATCGTTTACAAAAAACCATCTCAGAATGAAATGCTTGAGGCCTTACGTGAATTCTATAATAAAGAAAAAGACCAAGTATTTGTTGATGCCTTAAACTTGTGCTATGTAGCACTAACACGACCTCAAAACAGACTTTATATCACAAATGCTTTCGAAAAGAATGGCTTTGGTGCGTTGCTTCACGATAAATTAAAAGGGCTGGAGGGTGTCCGCGAAGATGGCGGTGTTTTAGAATTTGATCATGCGCCTCTTAACGAAAAGATTCCTGCGGATAACACGGAAGAACGCAAGTTCTCACCGAAAGATAACAAAGACATTCTTTGGTTTCCGGATATAGCACTACAGGACAATGAGGATGTTTTCGAGGAGGAGTATCTGTCCGATGAGCAGCGTTTTGGACGTCAGTTTCACTTATTGATCAGTAGGATTTCTTCGAAAGAAATGGTCGATAAAGAACTGAAAACGGGAATTCTAAACGGTGACTACGAATCTGCATTTGAAGATGATCTCAGAACAAAAGTAAAAGATGCTATGTCTTTTGCTTCTTACCAGGGATTACTGGAGAACGCTAAACAAACATTGGAAGAGCAATCATTTATCGTAGAGAATGGAGAAGAATTGAGACCAGATAAGATCATTTTAAAAGAGGATGAAACAATACTAATCGACTTCAAAACCGGTATTCCCAATCAACGTGATGAAAAGCAGGTTGCTCGATATAAAACAACGCTTGAGTCAATGGGTTACCCTAAAGTGAGTAGCTACCTCTACTATATTCGTGAAGAACGGAAGGATCTGCGTCTGATCAATGCGTAATGTTTTCCTTTGAAAATGTTTTCGCGATCACCTCATCATCAACTAGCTCCGGGATCGTTACTTTCAAATTCGGCTCTACCTCCATTGCACGTTTGATAGCGAATATAGCACCTTCGTTACGCGCCCAGCTTCTTCTTGAGATTCCATTATTCACGTCCCAGTGAAGCATCATTGTAAGTCTTCTATCCGCTTCTTTAGATCCATCTAACAACATTCCGAATCCACCGTTCATTACTTCACCCCAGCCTACGCCTCCTCCATTATGGATCGATACCCACGTAGCTCCACGAAAGCTGTCACCGATCACATTTTGGATCGCCATGTCAGCTGTAAATCTTGAGCCGTCGTAAATGTTTGATGTTTCTCTGTAAGGTGAATCGGTTCCTGATACATCATGGTGGTCTCTACCTAAAACTACAGGACCAATTTCACCTCTTTCGATGGCATCATTGAATGCTTTAGCGATCTTCATTCTTCCTTCAGCGTCTGCATACAAGATCCTCGCCTGGGAACCTACTACAAGTTTGTTTTCCTGCGCTCCTTTGATCCACTGAATGTTATCTGCCATTTGCTGCTGAATCTCAGCAGGACTGTTTTTCATGATCTCCTCAAGGACTTCACACGCTATGTCATCTGTCTTTTGAAGGTCTTCGGGTTTTCCCGTTGCACAAACCCAACGGAACGGTCCGAATCCGTAATCAAAACACATTGGCCCCATGATGTCCTGAACATAAGATGGATATCTAAAATCGATTCCGTTCTCCGCCATAATATCTGCTCCTGCTCTTGAACATTCAAGTAAGAATGCATTTCCGTAATCAAAGAAATAAGTTCCTTTTGCCGTGTGCTTATTCACTGCTGCCGCATGGCGTCTTAATGACTCCTGCACTTTCTCTTTAAAAAGTTCAGGATCCTCGGCCATCATATC
>JBMSGX010000158.1:0-5611 GCA_049416285.1 Crocinitomicaceae bacterium
AGATAAGCACTCTTTCTATAATCACAACACTTTTCCACAATCTTTTTTTGAAAAAATTCGACCGCTATGAGATAACTCTCTGTGAACGTGGTCAGAATGTCGCTCAATTTTTTTCAGAAATTTTATACCTCGTACCAGTCTCATCCATTTGCATACCTACGACATCCCAGTAAACAAGGTTTGTCAAAAGATCATCAACTCTCCTCATCGGCAACCCTGACTTTCGATAAAGCTTAGATAAGGTTACCGGCTCCTCAGTTCTAACAGTATGAATTAAGCGCTCCGTCTCTTCATCAAACTCTACTGGTTTATCCGCACCAAACTTTGCGAGTTTCCACCCTTTCACAATGATCTTATTGGCTAGTAAGGTATGGTCATCTACTCGTACGTAATATTTCCACTTATCATCTTCCGTTTTAGAAAGATGCTTCTCTTCACTCTTCGGCACCAGGATCTCCAATACTAAATGATGTCCCTCCTGCCATACTTTAGATTCAAACTTCACTTCAGGTTTACAATACATCCCTGCTGCACCTTCGATCATGTAGAACTCCTCTTCGGGGTTTACCCCATTGATCTTTCCGTTATCCTTTACACCTATCAATAGCTTTCCGCCTTCTGTATTTGCGAATGCCGAGAGTGTACGTGCTATTTTCTTCTGATCATCGATCCGAAATTTGAAGTCAAGCTGTAAACCTTCCCCTTCTGCTATGAGTCTTTTTATTTCTGACATATTAGCTGTTCCAGATCTCCCAGGCTTTTAACGCTTGCGCATGAAGCATAGCCTCTCCATTCACGACCATACTTCCACTCTCTTCCGCTTTTTTCAATAAAACCGTTCTAGAAGGATTATATATAAGATCTACTACTAAATGGTCCTCCCCGAACTGATCCATCGGAATTGGCAGTGCATCATCCACATCGGGATAAGTTCCTACCGGCGTTGTATTGATCACTAGCTTGCACACACTCATCATATAATCATTCACCTCATCATAAGTGAATTGCTCATCCAACTTCTTATTACGTACAACACTAATAACGTCTATACCAAGATTATTCAAAACATACTTCACAGCTTTAGCAGCCCCACCGTCACCAAAGACGATCGCACGTTCATGTATATTCCTTAAAAAAGGCTTTATAGACTGATGAAATCCATGCGCATCTGTATTATGCCCAACACACTTTCCTTCGACAACTTGAATCGTATTCACTGCACCAATCTCCTTAGCCTCAATACTCAACTCATCGAGGAAAGGAATGATCGCCTCTTTATAAGGTATCGTGACATTAAAACCAGCGTATGATTTATTACAAAGAACTTCCTGCAACATACCCTCCTCAGCCACTTCTATATTATGGTATTCAGCGAGCGTATCGTTTTTTTCAAAGAATGAAGTGAAGAATCCTTTTGAAAAGGAATGCCCCAATGATTTCCCTATGAGTCCGTAATACTTCATTATCCCTGCGCTGATTCAATTCGTTGAATTGCCTATTTCTCTTCTTTCGGAGCGAATCTGTCTAAGATAAGGATCAATCCCAAACCAATAACGCCACAAACGATGGCCATTCCTAACTGTGCATCTCCGTCGAAGCCACCGGGCATGACATTTGCCATCATCCAATCTTCTCTCCCATCACTATGCACATTGATCGGAGTTTCTCCCACCTTTATTTTCCACGGCCATACTTTATATAAAGAGCCAATCATGAATCCAGTCAATAAAGCGACAGTCTGATCATGAAACTTACTAAACAAGTACTTAAGTAATCTAGAAAAAGAAATAAGACCTACGACACATCCACTGCCGAACAATGCAACGATGGTTAGATCTAAATTCTTCAGTCCATTTAACACCAAATGATAAGACCCCATTAATAGTAGTATGAATGAACCGGATATCCCAGGAAGGATCATCGCACAAATAGCAATTGCTCCACTTAAAAAGATATACCATTTGGCATCAACAGTCGCGACTGTTTGAATAGAAGATATCCAGAAGGCAATTCCAGTACCAATGATTATTGCTGCTATAGTTGAAGGGCGCCATTTTTTTACCTGCTTCCCTATCATAAAAATACTCGCGATGATCAATCCAAAGAAAAAGCTCCAGATCAAGACCGGTTGGTTCTCCAACAAGTAAGTAACAACCTTCACCAATGAAACTAAGGAAATTGCTATCCCAGCCAGTAAAAACACGAAGAACTTCCCATTCACGTGCTTCCAGAAAGACATAAATCCTTCCTTGCGGAGAACGGTAATTGCCTGTAAATTGATGTTGTTCAAACTCGAAATGAGTTCTTCATAGATTCCGGTAATGAATGCAATTGTTCCTCCGGACACCCCTGGCACAATATCAGCAGCACCCATTGCCATTCCTTTTAATGTTAGCAGGAATGACTGACCCATCGTTCTGTCTTTCATCTAATACGTTTCTAAGTGAGTATCGATCTGTTCGATCCAGGCAAGAATTCCACCTTCCAGATTCACCACATTTTGCATGTCAAAATCTGAAGTAAGCATATTTACAACGGCTGCAGCTCTTTTTCCTGAACGACACATGATCACACACGTCTTTTCTTTGTCCAACTGATCAGCCTTTTCCGCTATTTCCGCCATTGGAATGTGTGTGGCTTCGATCTTGCAGATCTCCAGCTCATATGGCTCTCTGATATCAATAAGTACTGCCTTACCTTCGTTTAGCAGTGTTCTCAGTTCCTGAGGTGAAACACTTTTCATTGCATGAAGTTTGGGCAAATGTAACGAATCCTGAAAAATTCAGGCCTTTACTTTTACAGATACGACCATGTCGAATTCAGCTACGGCCTCATTGCTTGCATTGTATGCAATAACCTTCACAGTTTCGTTAACACGCTCTCCAGTTTCAAGCGAGGCATCCATAGCTTTTTGAACCAATGCACCCTGATCACAAATAAACGTCACGTCCGATTCTGCCCGTTTTAAGAATTCACCGTTAATTCCTTTAAATGCAAAGGACACTTTCTTACCAAGCATTTCCGCAAAATAGAATGCAAATATTCCAGCAGCAACATCTGCGCCAACTGCCAGCGCCCCGAAATACATTGAATTTAAATGATTCTTTGTTCTGCGACGTAATCGAATCTTAGCTACAACGCGCTCTTCATTGATCTCAAGCAATCTTGGTTTTACATACCAGATCATGGGGATCTTAAAAAACCCAAGCAAAAACAGTTTCCTCTTAAAACTCTTAAGCGTTGGCTGACTCATTGTATTCTTTTTTGATCCTGTCAATAATTACACTCATAGGTTCGATCGCCTTTACACTTTCTATTGAGGGACCTGCGCACCATACAGTTTTATAAGTAGAGCTGAATGCAGCCTTTTGAAGGCTTTTCATTCCACGCATAAATGTGAATGCCTTTACCCATTTTTTAAGTTTCTTGTTCTTATTAAGGAGGCGTTCCAACCAGTTTTGCTTCGTTCCAACCTTCTGAACATAAGGCGTATTAATTACGGTACAAGGTGTTCCTGAGAGCTTTGTGGTCATTACGATATCCTCTTTTCCGTAGTCTACACAGGCTTGCTTATATTCTTCAGATACACCTGCCTCATTACTTGCAATAAAGATACTTCCCATAGAAAGTCCGTCCGCTCCATGCTCGATCATTTTATATGCTTCATGACCATTACCCACACCACCTGCCGAGATCACGGGAATCTTGCATTCCTTCTTCAACATTGGAATAAGTTCTTTGTAGCTGATATTACCCGCGTGTCCACCGGCTTCCTTATTAACAGCTATCACTGCATCCGCGCCTAAGGCTTCTACTTTCTTCGCGTATTTTACGTCGGTAACATCGCAAAATACCTTAACACCAGCTGCGTGTGACATCTTGATCGTCTCTTCCGGAGAACCCAGCGAAGTCAAAATAAAATCCACTTTCTCCTCACAGCAGATCTGTAACTGCTCTTTGTATAAAAAGTTGGATTTATTCACGATCAAATTGATGCCAAAAGGACCGTCTACCGCCGCTTTAATATCTTGGATCGCTTGTCTTAGCTCATCTGTCGTTCTGTAATTCAATGCCGGAATTGCACCGGTTGCGCCGTTCTGAACAGCAGCAATGATCATTTCCTTGTTAGACACTAAGAACATCGGTGCTACGATCATCGGGAACTCGATTCCCAACATTTTAGCTAAAGCTACTTCGCTTGGATTTTTCATGCGCCGAAGATAAATAATTTTTATTGTGTATGCATAATTATGGCGTGGTAAATATTCTTTCCGCTACTTTTGTGTTATGGCATCGTTCAAAACCTGGTTAGAAGCAGCGCGCTTGCGCACATTACCTTTATCACTTTCGGGAATCATCGTTGGTTCCGCGATCGCCTTTGGAAATGGATATTGGGATGCTAGGGTCTTCTGGCTTGCGATGCTGACAACTATACTTTTTCAAATCCTATCTAATTTCGCGAACGACCTTGGAGACAGCCAAAAGGGAACAGATAATGAACATCGCGTTGGACCTGAACGTACGGTACAGTCTGGTGCCGTATCCTTGAAACAAATGAAGATTGCTGTAATCCTTACCAGTATTCTAAGCTTTATTTCGGCAGGCGCACTGATCTTTTTTGGAACACAACAGATGCCTATAGAAATGATGTGGTTTTACGGAGGTCTTGCAATTCTTTGTGTTCTTGCAGCGATTACCTATACTGTTGGAAAAAGGGCCTATGGTTATTCCGGATTTGGAGACATTATGGTCCTGATCTTCTTTGGTTTCGTGAGTGTGTTAGGCGTATATTCACTATTCGCGAAGGCGTTTGATACAACAAATGTTTTACCTGCAATTACAATTGGCCTTTTAAGTACAGCTGTATTGAACTTAAATAACATGCGTGATTATGTGAATGATAAAGCATCCGGTAAAGTGACCTTTGTTGTGAAGATCGGTCCGAATAACGCCAAGGTTTATCACACGCTTATGATCCTATTGGCCTTTACTTCCATGGTCGCTTTTCTGATCCGATTCAACGAGCCTATTCTGTATTTGAGTCTTCTACCTTTCATTGGATTGGGAATGCATTTGCGAAAAGTAATGGGGACGACAGATCCAAAGGATTTCGACCCTGAATTGAAGGTCGTTGCTTTGTCCACCTTTGCAATCTCCGTTTTGTTCGGTGTTTTGATCGCCTTTATTCTTCCCCTATTATGAACTTAAGGTTTACCAAAAAGACATTCATTTTCAAACGTCCAAGCGGAACGAGCCGAGGTATTTTGACTGAAAAACATGCCTGGTTTTTAGAAGTGTGGAATGATGAAAATCCAGATATCATTGGATTGGGTGAATGCAGTATCATTCCAGGACTATCGCCAGACTTTGAATCATTTGAATCTTACGAGAGCAAGCTGCAAGAACTTTGCGATGACCCTTTGATAGATTTGTCCGACTGGCCATCGATAAAATTTGGATTGGAGTGTGCGCTATTGGATCTTAAAAACGGTGGTAAGCGTATTTATTTTGACAACGATTTCACACGTGGTCATCGAAAACTACCCATTAACGGACTCGTATGGATGGGAGATGAATCCTTCATGCGTGAACAGATCGAGCAAAAATTAAA
>JBMSGX010000159.1:0-5601 GCA_049416285.1 Crocinitomicaceae bacterium
TTGATCGCAATTTTTGATGCTGACTTCATTCCAGATCCTGATTTTCTTTTAGAAACTGTCGCTGAATTTAGAGATGAAAAAGTGGGGGTTGTTCAAACGCATTGGGGACACTTGAACAAGGACCATTCTCTTCTTACAAAGCTTCAGGCATTTGGACTTGATGGACATTTCAGCATTGAACAGCATGGAAGAAACTCCGGAGGTCACTTCATTAATTTTAATGGAACAGCGGGGGTTTGGCGCAAAGCATGCATTAAAGACGCTGGAGGCTGGGAAGACGATACGTTGACAGAAGATCTTGACTTGAGCTACCGCGCGCAACTGAAGGGTTGGAAGTTTGTATACCTGGAGAAGGTAGAATCTCCAGCTGAATTGCCTATAACAATGGCAGGACTAAAATCTCAGCAGCACCGCTGGATGAAAGGAGGAGCGGAATGTTTTCAAAAGAATGCGAAGCGAATTTCGACATCGAAGCTTGCACGTCCAATTGACAAGCTCTTTGGCTACATGCATCTGTTCAATTCAAGTATTTTCATAGTTATTTTGATCTTCGGATCGATCGGAGTGCCTTTGATCAACATCCTGAAAGACAAACCTGAACTCGGGTTTATAGGCCTGATCGTTTCCTGGGTAGTGATGCTAACCTTATACTCTTTTTACCTCATCAGTTATAGAGAACACAATCAATTCAAGTGGTTTCATCTCCCACTCTACACATTGCGATTCTTTCAATTCCTGAGCATATCCACTGGACTGAGCTTGAATAACACCATCGCTTCTATTGAAGGTCACTTAGGAATTAAAAGCTCCTTTGTGCGTACTCCTAAATTCAACATCAATACGCACTCCAAGTTCAAAGGAAATAACTATCACCAGGGAAAAGTAAATCTTCAATTGATCCTGGAAGGACTGCTGGCAATCGTTTTCTGGTGTGTGGTCATCGGCTTCGCGATCACAGGTAATTACCGTTTAGCAATCAGCTATTGCCTGCTCTCATTTGGATTTTCATATGTTTTCGGTTACTCTCTGTACGAGTTGATCACAGTAAAGCGCTCACCTGTTTATGAAAGCGCAACTGCCTAAATATCTTACAGGAATTATTTTCCTTATCAGCATTGTAATCTTGCAATGGATTTCACGTGATGACTTTTGGATATTGAGCAGTGTCTATTTAACCTCATTCATCGCATACTTGTTGCTTGTTTTTCAATTCAAAAGTGATTCGCGCTTTTTAATCTTCGTGACCATCGTATCCGTACTTTCCTTTTTCTGTTCAACTCCTCAAATGTCAGAAGATGTATATCGTTTTCTATGGGATGGAAAGCTGTGGCACCTTGAAATAAACCCATATAATCTACCTCCTTCCGAAGTTGTATCTAATAATGGATATCTAGCTGAACTTTATCCAAAAATGACCGAACTTACCAAGGGGAATCACACATGCTACCCTGGGTTTAATCAATTGTATTTCTTTATTGCAGCATTTACCTCAAGCGTATCTCACAGCATAGTTATTCTGAAGGTTTTATTTGTAGTTTCCATCGTACCAGGATTGATTGTTCTGCAAAAATTACTCAGAGAAACTTTTACCCATTCAGCTTCGATCTGGTTACTAATATTGAACCCGCTCTTTCTGATCGAGTCATTCGGTAATTTGCACTTTGAAGCAGTTATGATGGGTTTCTTGATCATCGCATTTTATTATTTGAAACGAACACTCTGGTTATCGGCAATTTTCCTTGCTTTAGCAGTGCAGATCAAGTTACTCCCGTTGATCGTGCTTCCATTTTTGATAAGATATATTGGATGGCAAAGAGCCCTGTTTTATGGAGCCGTTGTTCTAACGATCAATGTATTGATTTCGGTTATGATCATGACCTCTGATGAAGCGTTGAACTTTCTTCAGAGTCTGAGATTATACTTCGGGATATTTGAATTCAACAGTTTTATTCCACATTACCTGCAAGAGTTTGTTCAGCTTTTCACCGGATTTGACCCTATTCGATACACCGCTCCTATTCTATCTGCACTGACGATCGTTGTTTTACTATACCTCGGATTTTACAGGAAGAAGAAATCATTGCCTCATCTAATTCGCGATCTTTCTATCGGTTTCTTGATATACTTCTTACTCAATTCGACGGTGCATCCCTGGTACTTGATCACATTGATCTTCTTTCTTCCGTTTGTTCAACGGCGCACAATTATCCTATGGTCGCTGGTTGGTTTTCTTTCATATGGATTTTATTCACTGGACCCAACTACGGCGAGAATCCTTATCAATGTAGAATACCTGATAATACTGATAAGTCTGGGCTTGGAGCTAAGAGCAATGAAAGTCAATCGTGTGAATGATCATGTTTCTTAGGAACAGGATCGTATCCACTTCCACCCCACGGATGACAAGACGCTATACGTTTGATACCAAGATACAACCCTTTGAAAGGTCCCCAGACCTGAAGAGCCTCGATCATGTAATTGGAACATGTTGGCGAATACCTGCAACTCTGTGGTAAAATCGGACTGATGATCCATTGATAGATCTTCACCAATACAAGAAAGGGAAAGCTTAGCACCGTATTGATCAACTTCATAGAGCAAAATTAAAGGAATTTAACGTCGCGTTGTGGATTTCATTTGAATATTCCGTAACTTAAAGGGACTCCAAGCTATTATATTAGTAGAACTCAATGAACTAGAACTATGCGCCTTTTTGTTTCCCTATTCCTTTTATTACCTTTTATCGGCGCTTGCCAGGATTCTTTCTGGTCAGACGAAAAGATTGAAGTCGTTAGTGGCGATGACGCTACATTGGTGATGAGCTCACCTGAACTTTTCAATGAAGGATGGGCAGAATTATCACACCCAAACTTCTGGAAACAGATCATGCGCCTTTCTCCTGATTCGGTTATTGTGAATATTGCAGATACGCGAACGATCATCCGTAAGATGGCAAAGAAAGACTGGGATGCTCAGTCGGATGCGAAGAAATCCTTCGTAAGGGACAGTATTCGTAAAGCGCATGATTTATCAGCTGATGCACGTATCTATGTAACAACAGGTAAAAGCGATTTCTATAAGTTCGATAAGGTGTATCCAACATTGACCAAAGGTGTAGAAGAGTTTGAAAAAAATGGTGTTGATCCATGGTATGCACAAGCGATCTTAATGATCGAAAGTCCGGGGCAATTAAAGAAATCAAAAGTAGGCGCTTACGGCCCCTTCCAGTTAATGCCAAGTGTTGCCAGAAATATGGGACTTACGGTTTCTCGTTACATAGATGAGCGCGAAGACTTTGCTAAATCTGCATATGGTGCCTCTAAATTGATCAACACGATTTGTATTCCTGAAGCGAAAAAGATTCTCGATAAACACGGACTGAACTATTCTGAAGATGCTTTATGGTTTAGATTATTCGTTCTTCACGTTTATCATGCTGGAGCGATGAATGTTGATGCGGTTGTCGCAAAGATCCGACCTGAAAAAGGAGATAAAGCATTGATCCAGGAAATGTGGATCACAAAAGCGAAGGCATTCGGTAATAACTCACAGAATTACACACAGCTTGCTTTAGCTTCTCAGCTTATTCTGCACGAAATGATCCATGAAAACTGTGATTATATCTACGACTGTGCAAAGTTAGACTGATCACTCATTTGGTATAAAGCGAATGCTCGTATAGTTTACACAATGGCGTGTGTTCTTCTCAGTGAGCTGTTCTCCGATAAAGACATGACCAAGGTGACCATCACAGTTGCTACAAACGATCTCTGTTCTTCTTCCGTCAGCATCTAATACACGTGTGACTGCACCGGGTACTTCATCATCAAAGGAAGGCCAACCGCAACCTGAATCGAACTTATCATTTGACGTATAAAGCACTGCTTCACATCTGCGACAAATGTATTTACCTCCACCCTGCTTATTGAATTCGTAGTAATCATTGCCAAAAGGCCTCTCTGTGCCTTTTTTTGTAATCACATACTCTTCCTCAGTTGAAAGCTTGTTCCAGTTCTCTTTTGACTTACCACTCATCTTTATCTTGTTCTTATTAGGAATCTCTGGTGCCGAATTTCACATATTGAGAAGTGTGACCTTATCCTGGAACATCTCCAACACAATATCCATTGAATTCTCCAGAATATTCACGTCTTCTTTCTTGGATTTGATCACCAATTTAGCGCCTTGGTTGTCTGCATTGAAGAGAACATACTTGACGTCTTCAAGCATTTCAAATGAACCGAACATTCCGAAGTCATCCATGTTAACATTATCCAAGTATAAGAATGCTGAAATACCTTTCTTACCGAAATCCTTACATTCTTCAGGAAGCACAATTGTTTTTGATTTATCATTCTCACCCATTCCGAATGTGAAAGATCCATTCAATCCATCAGCCGTTTGCTCTAATTGGAAATATTCTGTCATCCCTGATTTCTCAAGTTGATCTTTGCTGATATCTGAGCCAAGCTTAGACATTCCAACAAACGCATTTGCATGCATTGCATTGTTTTCCATATCAGCAGTAAAAATACCGATCGCCTGTCCTGTTGTAACCATTGACGCTACCGGCAATCCTCCAAACATATTACCTGCCATTCCGAATGACCGGAAGATCATATCAATCGTTTCAGGCGAATAGTTGTTCACAAATTTCTCCATTTTGGATACATCCATATCCATTGCAAATCCAGCCATTGGTGTTCCAGACCCTTTGTTTACGCGAGCCAGAAGTTTACCTGAAGCATCAGACTTGAAAGGCATGATCGCCATCAAAGACTCCGAGAACATGTTCTTCGCTTCGATCTCTGCAATACCATTTTCGAACTTGAACGTTGTTTGAATGAAACTTCCTGCAACCATTTCTTTTAACTCGTCCTTCTTCTTTTTGTCCAACTTTTCAAGATCGGTACTAGACGTTTCGTAAAGCTTTTCTAAGCTTGTTCCTATTACCATATCAGCCTGCTGACCTAAGATCTCTTCAACCTTTCCTCCCGCGGCATCACCTTTCAATTCCTTACGCATTTTTGTGAGGTCTTTCTTCGCTTCAGACTGCCCCCCCTTTACAACGGCAAATACCAACTGATCTTTAATACCCATTGCGAAGTCTCCATTCTCTGTATACGAGAAATCCTTTGTTTCCTCCACTAGATATCCTCTTCGGTCCAATTCATTGATCAATGCAGTATCTGAAGTAGCTTCAAGAAAAAGATAAGTTGCCTTAGGTGTTCCGTCCTGTGCCATTGGACCTTCGACAGCATAATAAACAGACTGTTTTAGATTTAACACACGTTCCAAGCTAACAAGTTCGCTTGATATCAATGTATCGATCTTTTCATCCTTCGTCTTGTAATTAGTTTTATTGAGCATCCCTTTGAGGTCAGCTTTTCCAAATAGAACTATATTTCCATTTCCCGAAATGAATTTAGATGTTGTTTCAGTCAGGTCAATAGCTCCTTTCTGATCTCCTGAACAACTTGCTAGGATCACAGTTGAAATTAAAACAAAAACGAAGGATATCCTTTGTAGCTTAATCATGATCGTGTTTTTTTAATCAGTTCAAATTTAACGATAAATTTCTAGCATATAGTGTGCCAAAAA
>JBMSGX010000160.1:0-5592 GCA_049416285.1 Crocinitomicaceae bacterium
CGAATGAACTTTACAAAGGTGTGATGGATGAGAAATCTACAGCCGTTTTCAATGGAAAAGTATTCGTACGCAAGGATGCTCAGAAAGTAAATGCCTTTCAGTCAAATGGAAACGTGTTGCTTTCAGATGATGCTACGGTGAACTCTAAACCCGAACTTGAGATCTATGCGGATGATGTTAAATGTTCTCACGGTAGTACAACAGGTCAGCTGGATGAAGAGGCTGTATTCTACTTACGTTCAAGAGGGCTCTCTGAAAACTCCGCACGTCAGCTACTTGTAACTGCATTCATCGAGGATACCTTCGAACATGTGAACAATGACGAAATCGTGGGATATATCCACGAATTAATTAAAGACAGATTCGGTTGGCAGATCTAAAGCTCTGTTAGACCCTTGTTAATATCTTTGATAAGAAGCGCAATTTCACTTAGGAGTTGTGCTTTTTGTTTATCCTGTTGCCCCTCCCCTTCCAGATATCTTTTCAAATGAAGTTGAGATTCAAGAATATCTTCTTCCATGAAAGGTCCCTCCATGTTCTCAATGATCGTTAAGCACTCCAATGTTTCCATGAAATCTCCGAATACTGCTATATGTACAAACTCATCGATGTATCCGCTAAAATCCACTTTCATATTCCAGATCGTTGTCAACAATGGCTGACGGATAGGCAGGTACTTATCATCATTGATCAGGTCGATCATTTCAACGGCAGCTGATGAGTCCTTTAGACTGCTCATGAACTCCATGAGCTCTTTTGTATTCTTTTCGTTTAGATCTCCCTGAAGTAATCGATCACACATAACGCGTAAAACACTCGAGTCACCATGTACCTCGAGCGATTTGATCGCCTTCGATATCTTTTTTGGATCAGTGGATTTAAATTCCTTGATGATCTCAACGAGTTTTGATTTCTTCTTGTCTGCCATTTTCACAATTTTGATGCAAAAGTAGTGGATTAAATCCACTCGTTCGATTCTTCACTATATTTGAATTGTGAATCTGTTCAAAATACTATCGATCGTCTCATTGTTACTTCTGGCAGGCTGCTCTGTTGATGCTGTGCCGAAGCATACTAAAGCACATTTAACGATCGCTTCAGATTATTTACAACCATCAGATACCTCATTATTTTCCTTTATTACCGACTCACTGGATATCACCCTTGAAATCCGCAAAATGAGCTCAGATCAACTCATTGGTAAAATAAGGAATGAGCGCTTCAACACAGGGATCGACCTTGTAATGATGCGATCTTCATTTGACGTGAACAGATTACGCAGACAAAATATTTTCCATCCACTTACGACCTCGCAACTAAGAAATCGTTGGAAGGATCATAACGTGATTCCATTGGCTATTGATCGCTATTTTTTAGTGAGTAAAATAGACTCTCTGTACAATCTTAATGACAGTGTGGTTACACCCAAAACCTATCAGTTGATCCCCGACGAAGAGCTGGTGGTATATCTGAGTTTTGGTTTTGACTACACTGACCCCGTTCTCGCCTCCGCAAGTATTAAAAAAGCTAGAAAAAAGTATACAAAGAGCCGGAGTGAACTCTGGAGATGCAACGAGTTAATTCTAATTGAAAGTGAGCTGGAGTCAACTTCCAAAGATTCACTTTTTCGGCAATTTAACTGGAAAGATCCTATTGAAACAGACACATATAATGTGCTCACAATTGGAATCGTGAATCAGGCACCAAACTTTAAATCTGCTATTCCATTTATCAGGCTTTTGAAACGCGACAACCTTATAAATCCTCTTATTGAAAAGGTAAATGCTTCTGAAATTCCCATTCACTCCGGAAGCTTAAAACTGGAGCTTGAGGATCAGATCCAGTACTTCGTACGTATAGAAAGACTCTTGAGGTAGGAATCCTATTTTCACTGAATGATAGAGTTTTTAATATAGTTCATCGATATTTTATTATATTTGGTCGAGTCTTGCTAGACGCTAAACCATGAAGCAACGCCGCAACCTTATACGATTGTTATTCGATCGAAAGCGCATTGAAATGAATTCGCGCCATCACAATCGCCTCGCCTATTGTTTCCTGTTCTTCTTACTAGCGTCAACATTATCGGCAGGCTATATTGCTTTCAACTCTATTCATTCAAACTTTATCACATTCATGCTGATCGCAGGATTTGGATTAACATCTTTGCTCCTTGCGGGTTACTGTTATTACAGAATTCGGTCAGTCTCCATTATCGGTGATATTGTGATCTTGAAATCACTTCAGGATAAAAGTGAGGTAACGAATATTCAAAGTGTACGATCGGTAACCTCTCGTAAGCTTTTGAATAAGCACCTGACTTTCGTGCATTACAGACTAGACGGCACGACGCGAAAAGTGTTTGCTGTGACTAATGCAAAGAATTTCCGAACATCGCCGGAAAACACCTTTCGTAAAGCTTTACAAATAAGTGAGAAAGAAAAAGAAAGGGCAAATCATAAGCCGGGTTCTGTTCTCCAACCGAAGTCGGAGCGTCTATCATTTATCTAGCCTTACCCTCACGAGTAAGATCAATCGACCTACCCTCTCAGATCGGGCGAGCAGCCCTCAAACCTGAGTTTACATGGTCTTTCAGTCCATAAGGTTTACCTCGCATTCATTGTCACCAATGAACCGGTGAGCTCTTACCTCACCTTTTCACCTTTTCCAAACTGCGTTTGGTAGTTTATTTTCTGTGGCACTATCTGTATTCGCAAAAGCGAACCCTTCCCGTTAGGAAGTATGGTGCTCTATACTGCCCGGACTTTCCTCTCTCCGTTCAAGACGAACAGCGATAGACTGATTTGCCCTACACAAAGCTACGCATTACTGCTTGATTACAGGAACAATTGCCGATTTTAAACCGGAATGAATTCTGATCAAATACTTACCTGCTGGAAGTTCTTCCATATGGATCACATCATTTGGTAAAAGTTTCCCTGTTCCAAGAATGTCACCGTTGAGGGTGATGACATCGTACTCAGCGGTACTTCCTTCTATTGAAATATTCACTGCTTTTGTAACCGGATTCGGAAAATAACTTACATCCAATAGCAATTCATTGAGAGAAGCGTCCAAACCTAGATAATTATCTCTGTATGTGATTCCAGTAACTGTCTCGTTCCCGAAAGCAGAAGAAGTTGAAATTCTCAATACCGGCTCTTTTTCTCCGTTCGCAATCCACTCATAGATGTTAGATTCAGGAATTGGTAATCCAATCCATTGCGGTGAACCAAACAGGTCTATAAACAGCGAATCCGATTCGTTGATCGTGTGTTTAATCCTTAATGCATCAAATGTTCCAAATGGAGTTGTTACACTACCCCATCCATCCACAATACTGTTTCTTTGTCTGTGTTGAATCCAAATCCCATTATAGATAGGATTCATATCGAGGTAAGTATATCCTCTTGAAGCATAGGTATCATTGAAATTCAACGGAAACTTATAGCGGGTTTCGATCGTATCCGACTGAATAGGTACTTCAAATCCATCGATCTCCATTGAATAACCAAGTGATGTGATGGAATCTTGCGTATTCTTGGAAAAACCGTATACAGCAGTGATATTTACCGGTAAAAACGTTCCTATCTGATCCAGAGGGATATCATTATTTTCAACGTAATTCGTAGCCTGATAATCTGTTGCGGCAGAGCTTCCAAATTGAAATTGCACCAAGAAACTAGCACTTGAAAGATCTCGGTAATTTAATAATTCCTGGCTCTCAGCAACCAAAGAAGAAAAGTCCCAATTCTGATTTGCTCCTGTCGTAACATAATCAATTGTTGGGTCAGGTAGTGCTGAAGAAATGCGCACTGTATCTCCGGCATCGCTGAAATCTGCATTAGTTAAAGTGATCTGTGCTGAAGAAATAAATGAATAAAGCGCGAATAGCCCTGGTAATAGTAGTCTCATTTGGTGTGTTTTGAGCAAAAGTAGCTCTTACTCAACGATTTCCAAACCGAAAACGGTATTAATTGAAATGATCTTGTCCACATTGGAACCAACTTTACGCAGCTTACCGTTGACCGTTGCCGTGATCTTATAAACTTTATTACCGGCATCATTCAGTCCATAATATGAGATATCCTCTATCTCTATCAACGAATTGGTATTATCCGGATACAAAGAACTATACTGATCATTACCTTGCTTAACTCTCACAACCCAATTGTAATCCCGATGAACAACATTTTGAATACACTGTTCGAAACCTGTAAAATCATCAATGAAGTGTCCGCTAACCATCCCATCCACAATCATGGATTTTGTTCTCTTGGCACCATTCATAAACGACACTTCAACAGTAACTAAATGCTGTTCTGGTGTGATATACCCAGAATATTCCTGGTTCTTACCAACGATCTCACCATCTATTTTCCACTGGATCTCATCAATATCACCGAGCACGTCGTCCAACCAAACATTTAGCTCTCCAGTCTGACTCGCATAATGACGCATTCTGAAATTTCCATTTCGCGAGAATCCAACGATAATCTCATTACAAAGCGAGCTTACCGTACCATCATGGAAGGTCACCATGGCACAAACATCGTATACACCAGGATCGTTTATTTTTACCGTGTTAATACCGGCGAACACCCCATTTACTGTCCAGCTGATCTCGTCAACAGAAGAATGATTTGGAAACATTCCCTTAGAGAAAATAACAAGATCCTGCCCTGAGTGATAAGCCCATTTTTCAGATTGCTGCACGATTGTCAGCGGGGTTGGTTTATCCTGGTCGACATTCCCATCATAAAGACCGATCTCGACACTTAAATTTCCATCGCTCAATTCTCCTGAAAAGACGTTCACACCATTTTTTACATCTGTAAATGTGTGCATGTACATTCCATCATCTCCAGCAATCATTTGAAGTTCGTCACTACCGAAAGTTCCATCAACGCGAAAAACCGGATCGTTTGACTCAGGCAGTGCATTCTCTACCTTTGTGCATGCGGCTGAAACAAGCAACAGCATTCCCCAAAACAATATTTTTCCTCTCTCCTTCATCTACTTGTTACTATAATTTCAGTCTCAGATAAAAACGTCCTTCCAAAGGTAGCGGTCGACTTGTACCTTCAAGATATTCAGGCTCTACAGTTTGGATAACCTGCACACCAATGTTCGCGCCGAGCTGTATACGGTTCTTGAAGTCATAGCTCGCACCTATCATTGGTTTGATGCCCCAGTTCTTTAATCCTGTTTTATAACCGTAAAATTTACGAACATCGTTTGTATTCACTTTCTCATTTTCGATGCTAGAAACAGTTGACTCAGTAGTGACGAGGTAGTTTACATTCATCCCACCATAAGCTGTCAACCTTCCCATTCTGTAACCAAGCATAAGTTCCGATTCTGCAAGGAATAACTTAGAATACTCGATCGTAGACTTGTATTCGGTCGATCCAAATCCATACACCTTAGAAATTCTCGATAGCTCCATACCTTGGTGATGACTTATCACACCATTCAATGCTAAGGAAGCTGTTAGTTTTCTTCTATTCAGTTCAACACCGATACCAAGACCGGTGATCTTACTTACCTTTTCTCCTGGTAACATTTTACCTTGACCGATGCCAGCAATGC
>JBMSGX010000161.1:0-5592 GCA_049416285.1 Crocinitomicaceae bacterium
ACGCAGGGTTCAAGTACAGCGGGTTCGCGTAGAACTGTGTGAATTGTGGGTCCTGTGAATATGCATTGCTTGTCAACAATGACAAAACACAGAAGGTTAATAAGCGTTTAATTTGTTTCATTAAACTTTAGTTAAGTGAACGCGTCTATTCTAAATAGTCTTAAACGGAACATTTAAAATAAAGTTACAAATATTGCAATTCAGACATAATATAACAAGAATTGTTTCGTTTTTTTGTATGAACAATTCAGCGTTAAGAAACTACCTATGAGAACTGATTTCAGCCTCAGAATACAATTAAAATATTTTGCCCTGCTTATTGGGCTAATTATCACCTCTTTAGGTCAAGCTCAAAAGTCACACAATGTAACTTTGAAATGGCAGGATGCAACTTTGATCAAAACTACCGAGAACCAATTTTATGTACCAACCATCTCAGATCAGGAATTAAGTGGGGTAGAGCCGAATTTTTCTTGGATCCACGATCTCCCTCAGGGAACTGAGATTAAAGAGGTTCTTTTAGTGAGGTCTGAAGTTGCGCCCCCAGAAGAGGTGAAATATCTTGAAGAGCGATTAATCCAGATTGAAAACGATTTCAATGCAAATTTCAGAACAACCTACGCGAGATACGATCGCAAAGGAATTGTAGAGTTTCTTCCTTACATCAAAAAGAGGAATGGAATTCATCGCGTAGTTGAAATAGAAATTGTTCTTGGTAAGGCGATACCAGCTTCTTTTGGACAGCAGAAAGATTTCGTTGCAAATTCTGTTTTGAGAGACGGTACAGGTGACTGGTATAAGATCTCAGTGAGTGAAGATGGAATCTACAGATTAGACTACGACTTTCTTGTTAGTTGTTTTGAGAGCTCAGGTATAGATTTGAACAATATCAGTTCTGATGCAATTAATTTGTTTGGAAATGGGGAGGGGAAGCTCCCTGAATTAAATTCAACAACAAGAACAGATGATCTCGCTAAGAACGCGATTCAAATGGTTGATGGTGGAGATGGTGTTTTTGGTCCCGGAGATTACTTCCTTTTTCACGGGTGGGGGCCGGATAGATGGTATATGAACTCAGCGAATGAGTTTGATCAGGATAGACATATTTACTCGGATGTTGCTTGTTATTTCTTAAATATTAATCCAGCTGACACTCCATTAAGAATAGGTGCAATAAACGATGCTGTTACCCCAGTAACTAACACAGTTACTATCTATGATTTTAGAGATGTACATGAGCGTGACTTTGTAAACCTGGTAGGAGGAGGACAGCGTTGGTATGGTGAGTTATTTGACGGTGGATCTTTAACGCAGAATTTTGTTTTCAGGGTGCCGGATATCGACGTTTCAACACCGGCAAGATTTAGAGTTGCAATTGCTGCAAATGCGAAAACGGTGACAGGTAACTCTCAGAATTATCTGATCAACGGTACTACACTTGCTTCATGGCCTTTACCAATTGCTTCGAGTGATTTTTCCCGGAACATTAATGAAATAGTTGAGCCGAATCCACAAGAGATTATGCCTTTTATGATAAATGTGCAACGTAACTCTCCCGATGTTCTGACATACTTAGATAGAATTGTATTGAACGCTCGTGCAAATTTGGTTTTTGATCAAGGTCAGCTTCCATTCCGTGATGTAAGCTCGGTAGGTACAAGTAATGTTTCAGAATTTCAAATAACGGGGCTGCCTTCAACAACGGGCTATGTTTGGGATGTTACGGATAAACATGAGCCTAAACTCGTAAACGGTCAATTCATTGGAGGGCAATTCAGATTCATACAGGCGAGTGATTCATTGAGGGAGTTTATTGCATGTGACGGATTTACGTATTTAGAACCCAATCAGGTAGGACCCGTGCAGCATCAAGATCTCCATGCTTTGCCACAAGCGGATTATTTGATCGTCTCGCATTCGTCTTTTATGCAGCAGGCTGAGCGTCTAGCAAATTTGCATCGAGATAACGGATTAGTTGTTCATGTTGTAACGACTGAGCAGGTTTACAATGAGTTTAGCTCTGGTGTACAAGATGCGACAGCAATTAAGTTTTTTGCAAAGATGTTCTATGATAGGGGGCAAATAATTCCAACGAATCAATTGAAGCACTTGTTGCTCTTTGGTGATGGAACTTACGATCCTAAGGATCGGGTTTCAAATAATAACAACTATGTTGTAGCTTATCAGGTGATCAATTCTGAGAGTCACATCTCATCTACGGTAGCCGATGATTACTACGGGATGCTGGATGATACAGATGGGAACCAGTCAGGGGACTTACTGGATATCGGAGTAGGACGCTTGTTGATCTCCAATACACAGATGGGAGAGGAGCAAGTGAACAAGATCGAGCATTATATGCGTAATGGTTCTAATTACTATGCTGGAGGTGGATCTGCTTGTACTGTAGATGGTGGTGATGGAACATTTGGAGACTGGAGAACACGCTATGTTCAGATCGCAGACGATGAGGAAGGTTCTTATTTTATCCGTGTGGATTCTGAGCCGCACTATGAATACGTAAAGGACAGTTTTCCTGATATGAACTCATCCAAGATTTATTTGGATGCATTTCAGCAAACTGTGACAGCTGGAGGACAACGTTATCCGGATGCCGTGGAGCGAATTAACGAAGAGATCAGCAGAGGCAGTTTGGTATTCTGTTATGTAGGTCACGGTGGAGAAGTAGGGGTCGCAGAGGAACGCGTAATCACCGTACCACAAATTCAAGGTTGGAATAATATTGACCGCTTACCACTTATGGTTTCTGCTACTTGCGAATTCACCAAATTCGATGATCCGAGTAGAGTTTCAGCCGGAGAGTGGGCGTCTATAAATCCCTCTGGCGGTGCAATTGCGCTAATGACAACTACACGTTCCATCTATTTTGGTACGAATTCACAGGTGACCTCGAATTTTTATAAGAATGTCTTCAGAAGAGATACAGATTATAAACCGCGTACTTTCGGAGAGATTATTTCTGCAACCAAAAATGCGGTTGGAGGAACTAATAAGAGAAGCTTTACTTTGATTGGAGATCCAGCCCTGCGTATCGCTATGCCTTATTATAAAATTGTGACAGACTCGATCAACGGATACGACCCAGCGTTGGTTGTAGATACAATGAAAGCATTAAGTTATGTCACGGTGAAGGGACACGTCGAAGATTTTAATGGTAACACATTAAATGGCTATAACGGCGTTGTGTATCCTTCTGTTTTCGATAAGCCAAAAATGCAGGAAACACTGGTGAATGATCCTACATCTTCATTGGAGGAATTCGAATTACAGAATAGCAGGATTTACAGAGGTAAAGCGAGCGTGAATAATGGATTTTTTGAGTTTAATTTCATTGTACCGAAAGACATTAATTACACTGTGGACACGGCAAAGATCAGTTATTATTCAGAGGACGGAACCATTGATGGAATTGGTTCTGAAAGAAGATTCTTAGTCGGTAGTGTAGACCCTAACGGCATCAACGACGATCAAGGCCCGGATATCGAATTGTATATGAACGATGAGCAATTTGTTAATGGAGGTACCACTAATGAGTCTCCGATGCTTATCGCGAAGCTATTTGATGAGAGTGGAATCAACTCTTCTGGTGCTGGAATTGGACACGATCTTGTTGCTATTTTGGATGAAGAGTCGAGCTCGCCGATCGTTTTGAACGAGTATTATCAGTCTGACCTTGATTCTTATCAATCTGGCGAGATCCGTTACGAGTTCACAGATCTGGAACCAGGTCAACATACACTTTCAGTTAAAGTTTGGGATGTAAACAATAATTCATCTACAGAATCTATTGATTTTGTCGTGCGAGAATCCGAAGAAATTCAATTGGATCATGTGTTGAATTATCCCAATCCGTTTACAACGCATACTGAGTTCTTCTTTGAGCACAATCAAGTGTGTAGTGAATTGGATGCACAAGTACAGGTGCTTACGGTTTCGGGTAAACTGGTAAAAACCATAAATACAACTGTTCTTACTGAAGGGTTCAGGTCAGAAGGAATAGCTTGGGATGGAAGAGACGACTTTGGTGATCAGCTCGCGAAAGGAGTGTATGTTTACAGGCTTAGAGTAAGGACACCGGAAGGTGCGATTGCTGAGGAAACTGAAAAGTTGGTAATTTTGAAATAGTCATACAATAAATAGAGGAGCATTTACGTATATTTGCTGTTCAAACTAGACGAATGTTGAGAAAATCGATTTATATAACACTAGCCGCAGTGCTAAGCTCTTTTGCAGTAAATGCAGGAGGCGGTGCTACGAGCAACGATCTACAGTTAAATACTATCACTACAGCTGTTCCGTTTATGGCGATCACACCAGATTCGCGTGCAGGAGCAATGGGAGATGCGGGTACAGCCTTAGGGCCATATGCGAACTCTGTGTACTGGAATACCTCAATTCTAAACTTTGCGGAAGACAGATCAGCGATGAGCTTGTCTTATACTCCTTGGCTGAGACAACTTACGAATGACATTCATTTATCATACTTGTCAGGTTACTACAAGGTAAATGATCAGCACGTTATTGGTGGAGCATTAAGATTCTTCAGTTTAGGTGAGATTACATTCACAGATGAGAATGCAAACTATATCCGTGAGGATAAACCAAGTGAGTTTGAATTAACTGGAGCCTATGCCTTCAGAACTTCGGAGAGAACAAGTGTTGGTGTAAATGCAAAGTTTGTATACTCTAACCTTACAGGTGGGATGGTTGTGCAAGGAGTAAACACAAAGCCTGGTATTGCCGGAGCAGCAGACATCTCATTCTCATACAGAAATCCAGATGCGAAGATTGGTAGTACCGATGGGGTTTATACCTTCGGAGCAACGATCAACAACATTGGAAACAAGATCGCTTATTCCTCAGCAGGGAGCTCAACGGATGATAGAGACTTCTTACCTATGAACCTTAAGCTGGGTAACTCATTCAGAGCTGATTTCGATGGATACAACAGCTTGTTGTTTTCTTTAGACCTTCAAAAACTACTGGTACCAACACCTCCGATTTATGTTATAAACAGTAACAACGACGTGATCTTGGCATCGGGAAGAACTTCACAAGTGGGAGTTATTTCGGGAATGCTTCAGTCATTCTATGATGCTCCGGGTCGTTTGGTGGAGGATGAGGTAACTGGTGAATACGTTCAGAATGCAGACGGTTCTTATCAAGTTGAATCTGGCTCTAAGCTCAAAGAGGAGTTGGCTGAGATCAATATTGCTTTCGGTATGGAGTATTGGTACAATAACCTATTCGCTGTTCGTGGTGGGTTCTTTTACGAGTCACTTACGAAAGGAGCAAGACAGTATTTCAACGCGGGTATTGGATTTAAGTATAACAAGTTCAATATTGATATTTCTTACTTAGCTGCATTGCGTAGATTAAATCCATTAGCAAATACATTGAGGTTCTCTTTGGGGATGACATTGGGTGAGTCTGGTGGTTCAAAAAGTGGTGACAGTAAGCCAGAATAAAACATGAATATTCGTATTGGTTACGGTGTTGATGTGCATAGGCTGGAAAAAGACCTTCCCTTATTTCTTGGTGGCTTAGAAATTCCTTCGGAATTGGGTGCTG
>JBMSGX010000162.1:0-5557 GCA_049416285.1 Crocinitomicaceae bacterium
TTCGTTACTCGATGGAGAAATTACAGCTGAATGATTCATCCCTTGTATTTGAGCCAGAATCTTCAGCAGCACTTGGATTTGGGTTCCGTTGTGGATTCTTAGGAATGCTGCACATGGAGATCATTCAGGAGCGCTTGGAACGTGAGTTCAACATGACTGTTATCACGACTGTTCCAAACGTATCCTATAAAGCCTACATGAGAAAAGCTCCGGAGGAAGCCATTATAGTGAATAACCCTTCTGAACTTCCTGACCCAGCGGCAATGGAAATGATCGAGGAGCCTTACATTAAAGCTCAGGTTATTACCAAATCCGAGTATGTTGGGCAGATCATGAACTTATGCATTGAGAAAAGAGGTGAATTGACAAATCAGGTTTATCTTACTCAAGATCGCGTTGAGCTATCGTTTGAAATGCCAATGGGTGAGATAGTTTTTGATTTTTATGATCGGCTTAAAACTGTCTCCAGAGGATATGCATCTTTTGACTATCACCCAATAGGTTATAAGAAGTCTGATCTGATCAAAATGGATTTATTGTTGAATGGTGAGCAAGTGGATGCATTAAGTGCACTTGTGCATAGAAGCAACGCTTTCGACCTCGGAAAAAGAATCTGTTTGAAATTAAAAGAGCTGATCCCAAGACAGCAATTTGAGATTCCTATCCAGGCTGCGATCGGTGCAAAAGTGATTGCACGTGAAACGATCAAGGCGCTTCGTAAGGATGTAACAGCTAAATGTTACGGTGGTGATATCACACGTAAGCGTAAACTACTTGAAAAGCAGAAAGCGGGTAAGAAGCGCATGCGTCAGGTAGGTAAAGTAGAGATTCCGCAAGAAGCATTCTTAGCTGTTCTAAAACTGAACGATTGATAATAATATAACATAAAAAAAGGAGCACTTAGCATGCTCCTTTTTCATTTCATTTGATCTACTAATACAGATCCTCCATATTAATTGTAATTCGCTTCAATTTACGCTGATAGTATGCTACAGCGATCTTTGGACCCTCATTTTGAAGAATTCCAAAGTAACTCACTTTAGCCTCATCAAGATCAATTTTAGACTCCTGCTTTAAGTTGATCTCATTTTGTGTAGATCCTCCTTGAGTTATGCTATATGTGAATACCTGAGGCTTTCTTGCTTCAGCATTATTCGAACATACCATCATTTTGTTACCATCTTTATCCAAGGTTGAGAACTGATAATCAAACCATCCAGCATCGTCTACAACCTGAGCCATTTGCATACCCCATAAGTTTACATATGGATTATAAACAGTTAATTTGTTGTACTTATCTTTTGCGATAGGCATGATCTCCAAGATTCTTCCTTCTTTACTGAAGTGGAAAAGGATGTAATCCATGATCTCGAACGTTACCTTTTGAACCTTACCATTCTCATCAGCAGCGCCAAGCTCTCCGATCCACTTTCCAGTGATCAAGTCTCTAGGGCCTTGAACCGCCTGTGGTGTCATGTTCATGTTCTTTCTAAACATTTCTGAGATCACAACGATGTTATCACCATCAATAACAACATCCTCGATCCACAATTTATCCTTACTTCCTAGAGCAGCACCTTTACTTGTTTTCTTTAGGATTGGTTGGATATCTGTTTTCGTAACGATCTTCGTGTAGAACTGCTCCTCACCTTCCTGCGTTAGCTGCATAAGGTAAACACCCGTGTTATTCACAACTTTATATTTCTCACCGTCTACGTAAGGTCCTCCTAGAATAACGTTGTTATTATCATCGATGCGGATCTGGTTGTACATGATCGTACTCTCTCCGTCGAATCCGTCTCTTCTGAATACTTCTTTTCCGGTTGCTGCATCATAACAAACGATCTCGGGTTTGATAGTCTTGATCCCGGAACCATGCTCTCTCCATGTTACAACTCTATTCCCGTTGTTAACCAATGTAGCCACTCCGATGTACCCTTTTTCAGTTACATCTTCAACACTCCATTTAACCTCCAAGTTGTTGTCGATCTTTTCAAGGTAATATCCTTTAACTCTATTTTTTACCAAGGCAGGACGCACAACATAAAATCCGTCTCCATTAGCCCCGGGATATACAACACTGTTGGCAACACGTTTCTTTTCTGCAGTGATCTCATTTTCTGCAACAGTGTTCCCGTTCAGATCAATCACCTTGAATACAATTCGCTTGTTTTTACGGTCATCATATGACACAAGGAAATTCTTTCCGTTAAATACAGTGTTATTAAGCGTACTCGTTCTGTGTAACTCGATCTCTGTTTTAGTCACTTTTGTAACCCCCTTGTCAATAATGCTGAACTCCAACGTTCGCATTCCTTTATCACCTTTTTCAGTGATGTAATAAGTGTAGTAACCGGACACTCCGTTTCCGTCTTCTGCTTGGATTTCTTTCACTCCATTGAAACGGGTTCCTTTCACATTTTCAATGGTGACCGACTGTGCGATAGTCGCTGAAGCGAGTAATACCGCTACAGTACTTAATAGTAGTTTCATTTAATTTAGGTTTTATATTGATTTAAAAATTACAAGATAGTATAATCTTAGAGTTTACTCGTAAGATCATTTTTTAGATTCTCCCATTCCACCAGGTGCATCTTTACAGAACCCACGGGAATTTTTGCCTTCACAAGAACGGGGATCTTATTCTTATCAGCAGTTACCCAGAACTGCACATCCTCTTCATTCTCGAAATATCTGCCTGTTTGAACCACAGGAACGAACTTATGACATTTGAACTTCCCTTTTCTGATCTTGATCTCTTCGTCACCTACATACTTGATCTTAAGATCATAGATCTCGTCATCCATGAAACACTTGAAAGAAAATTTCTTCCCTTTCTTCATACCGTCCATATTCAATGTTCTAGCCTTATAGAATGAAGATATCATATCCTGTATTCCCATTGGTGTTTCGAAGTATTTCTCTCCATTGTGAACCTTCTTCTTATCCTGCTTGAATGTATATTTCTGGCTGATCGTATATCCTCCTTCATCCACATCTCTTAAGAATAGCCAAGGCATGATCGATTTTTGATCGATATAACTTTCATAAGTGTCTCTTACCTTATAAAAGGCGTTGAAGCCACCTAGTGTTTTACCTGTTCCTACAATATGATACAGATCTCGACCGGAACCTTTTCTGGAAGTAGATTTTACCTCTAAAACAGCTTCGCCGGCATCCATGAAACCATAGGTAACACGATATCTCAACTTCTCGCCAAGTTTAAATGATGAATTCTTTACAGTAGGATAAGTGACTGTATCAGCGCTAGTTAACCCAATCAAAAACAGTCCTACAAGAACAAGTGGAAATAGCTTTTTCATAACATTCGGTTTTATTCACTGTTGAAATAACAATCATCATGCCAAACAGTACACCAAAAGCTAATGAAAAGGGGTGCGTTACACTACAATGTTTACGATCTTTCCTGGAACGACGATCACCTTCTTAGGATCTTTCCCTTCAAGCCACTTTTGTGCCAGCTCCTGCGCAAGTACCTCCGCCTCTACCTCCTTAGGTGTAAGTTCTGTAGGTAATTCTAATTTGAAACGCATTTTACCATTAAACGAAACCGGATAGTTATAGTTCGCTTCTTTCATGTGTTCCTCATTGTATTGAGGGAATTCAGCATAACTTAATGTGCCAGCTTTATTTCCAAGTATTACCCAAAGCTCTTCACAAATGTGGGGAGCGTAAGGCGACATCAGAATTACCAGCTGTTCAAGGATCTCCTTGTTATTACATTTCTGATCGTTCAATTCATTCACACAGATCATGAAATTGGAAACACCTGTATTGAAAGAGAATCTTTCCAGGTCATCTTCGATCTTTTTGATCGTTTTGTGCAAGGACTTCAATGCATCCTTCGAAGGAGCTCCTTGTTCAACCACGACATTTCCTTCTTTGTCATGGAACAGACGCCAGAACTTGCGCAGGAAGTTATGTACACCGTTAATCCCGCTTGTATCCCAAGGCTTGCTTTGCTCCAACGGTCCAAGGAACATTTCATACATACGCAGCGTGTCCGCTCCGAATTTCTCTACTAGGTCATCTGGAGTTTGAACGTTCCATTTAGACTTGGACATTTTTTCTACTTCATGTCCGCAAATGTACTTACCGTCCTCCAAGATAAATTCAGCATTGCTGCTGTTATCCACTGCTGAATTCTTCAGGTTTTTGAATGCCTCAATATCCAGAATATCGTTCTCTACAACATTGATATCTACATGTAATGGTGTCGTATCAAACTGATCCTTCAATCCAAATGAAACATACTTGTTTTCTCCTTTTACACGGTAAACAAAGCTACTGCGACCAAGGATCATCCCTTGATTGATCATTTTCTGGAAAGGCTCATCAAAAGGAATGTACCCCATATCATATAAGAACTTTGTCCAGAAACGAGAATACAATAAGTGACCTGTGGCATGCTCAGATCCACCTATGTACAGGTCAACATTCTGCCAATACTCTACTTTCTCTTTTGCTACGAACTCATTCTCATTTTTCGGATCCATATAGCGCAAGAAATACCAGCTTGAACCTGCCCATCCAGGCATTGTATTGTACTCCATTCTATCGCCAAAGAACTGATTCCAAGCAGATTTCTCAGCTCTCGCCAATGGTGGTTCACCATCTTCTGTAGGCAAGTACTTATCTACTTCCGGCAGTGTGATCGGCAATTCCTCATCTCCAACTACTCGAGGAATTTCATCGGTGTAATACACAGGGAAAGGTTCTCCCCAGTATCTTTGACGGCTAAATACAGCATCTCTCAAACGATACTGTGTTTTACCTTTACCAAATCCTCTTTTTTCTATTTCATAAATGGCCAGCTTGATCGCTTTCTTCGCCGGAAGGTCATTAAGAAAATCTGAATTGGCGATTACCGCATCCTTCTCTGTATAGGCGGCTTCTGACACATCGATATCTTTAAAAATATTGATGATCGGAATGTTGAAGTGGGTAGCAAAATCCCAGTCTCTCTGGTCGCCACATGGAACGGCCATAACAGCTCCTGTTCCATAAGATGCAAGGACATAATCCCCTATCCAGATCTGTACTTTTTCTCCGTTAAACGGATGCACCGCATAGGCTCCTGTAAACTGTCCGGAAATGTTCTTTACATCTGCTTGTCTATCGCGTTCTGACTTTAATCCTGCCTGCTTCACATAATCTTCCACCTCCGATTTGTACTCATCTGTAGTGATCTCAGCCACCAATGGATGTTCAGGTGCAAGCACCATAAAAGAAACACCGTAAATAGTATCAGGACGTGTAGTGAACACTTCGATCTTTTCATCGGAATTCTCCACCTTGAAGAAAACAGAAGCGCCTTGAGATTTACCAATCCAGTTTCGCTGCTGGTCCTTGATAGAATCCGTCCAATCTACTTTTTCCAATCCGGTTAACAGTCGCTCTGCATAGGCCTTGATCCTCATTGACCACTGACGCATTAATTTTTGCTCAACCGGATGTCCTCCACGCTCAGACACACCGTTTACAACCTCATCATTTGCCAAAACTGTCCCTAGTGCCGGACACCAGTTCACCCATG
>JBMSGX010000163.1:0-5547 GCA_049416285.1 Crocinitomicaceae bacterium
TAAAGAGAATACGAAAGGACTTTACAGAAACTCGGATCTAACAAGTAGATATGTCAACCGAGCATTCTATGAGGCGTGGTCTTCAGATGAAGGAAACGACCAACGATTCGAGCATATTTATGCCAAAGGAGAGGCAGAATACAAAAAGATGGAAGGGATCATTGAGAACTTTCTCAGTAATGAATGGAAAGCATACATCGCTGACGTGAAGAAAGCTGCAATGAGCCCGGTAGATAAACACTAACAGAGATCAAACTAATATGAATAAGCAAAAAGCAATAGGTAAATTATCGCTTTCACTCACAGCGATAGCATTAACATTTACGGCAAAAGCACAACAAATGGAATACCCTCAAACTGAGAAGCGTGATAGTTTCAGTGTCTATTTTGGAACGAAGATCGAAGATCCTTATCGCTGGCTGGAGGATGATCTGAGTGAAGAAACAGCGGATTGGGTTAAGGCGCAAAACAAAGTGACTTTTGATTACCTATCGAAGATCGATTCACGAGATATGATCCAACAGAAGTTGGAGGCCATCTGGAATTATGAAAAAGTGGGAGCCCCATTCCATGAAGGAGGGCGTAAATATTATTACAAGAATGACGGAGTTCAGAATCAGTACGTCATCTACACAGAAGTGGATGGAAGGGAGAAGGTCTTTCTTGATCCGAATACTTTCTCGAAGGATGGGACCGTGTCACTGGGACAGGTAAGTTTCTCAAAGGATGGAAATACAGTAGCATACAGCATTTCAGAAGGAGGGAGCGACTGGCGTAAGGTGATCATCATGGATGTTAAGACAGGAAAACAGTTGGAGGATACACTTGTAGATATCAAGTTCAGCGGTATTGCCTGGAAAGGAAATGAAGGGTTCTATTACAGCAGTTATGATAAGCCAAAAGGAAGTGAACTTTCCGCCAAAACTGATCAACATAAGTTGTACTATCACAAGTTAGGAACCAACCAGTCTGAAGATAAAATACTGTTTGGAGCAGATGCAAAGAATAAGCGCAGATATGTTGGCGCTTCGGTTACTGAAGACGGCCGCTATTTGGTGGTTTCAGCTGCGAACAGCACGTATGGAAACGAGTTGTACATTGCCGATCTTAAGAAAAAGAACTTAAACTTCAAGGTGATCTTGGATGATATGGAAAGTGACGCCTATGTCATGGATAGCGATAAAGACAAGCTTTACATCGTAACGGACCGCAATGCGCCCAATAAAAGGTTAGTAGTAACGTCCTTCAAGAATCCAATTCCGGAGACTTGGGAAGATGTGATCCCGGAGACAGAGAACGTATTAGGCGTTAGTACCGGAGCTGGATACATTTTTGCGAGTTACATGAAAGATGCACTTTCACTGATCAAGCAATATGATTACAAAGGAAAACTGATCAGAGAAGTTTCACTTCCGGGAATTGGAACAGCAAGCGGTTTTGGATCGAAGAAAAACTGGAAGGATATCTATTATTCTTTCCAGAACTACCATACGCCGGGAAGTACTTACAAATACGATGCTGAAACGGGAAAATCCACGCTTTACTGGACGCCAAAGATCGATTTTGATAAAGACGCCTTCGAATCGAAGCAGGTATTCTATACATCAAAGGATGGTACAAAAGTGCCAATGATCATCACCTACAAAAAAGGAATTAAGCTGGATGGTACAAATCCAACATTGCTTTACGGGTATGGCGGTTTTAACGTGAGTTTAACTCCGCGTTTTAGTATTACGCGGGCAGTTTGGATGGAGCTTGGAGGAGTTTATGCGGTAGCCAACCTTCGTGGAGGAGGTGAGTATGGAAAAGCATGGCACGTTGCGGGTACACAAATGAATAAACAGAACGTATTCAACGATTTCATTAGCGCAGGAGAATACCTGATCGAAAATGACTACACATCTCGCAATTATCTCGCCATCAATGGAGGTTCAAATGGAGGGTTGTTGGTTGGAGCTGTAATGACGCAGCGTCCTGACCTTATGAAAGTAGCATTGCCTGCCGTAGGAGTTTTAGACATGTTGCGTTACCATACCTTCACGGCAGGAGCAGGATGGGGATACGATTATGGAACAGCTGACGATTCAAGAGAGATGTTTGAATATCTGTTAGGATACTCTCCGGTACACAACGTGCGCAGAAACTTCAAATATCCAGCGACTATGGTAACAACTGGGGACCACGACGATCGTGTGGTTCCAGCACACTCATATAAATTCATCGCTGAATTGCAGAAGAAGCAAATGGGGGACGCTCCCGTGTTGATCCGTATTGAAACAGATGCAGGACACGGAGCGGGTACGCCAGTTTCAAAGCAGATCGAGCAGGCTGTGGATTGGATCTCGTTTACCTTCCACAATATGGGTGTGTAGCTTTAGAAGAACTGGAGTAGTCTATTATCGTAGCTTTGCTGAGTTCTCGCGGCGCTCTAGCTTCTTTTTTAGCTTGAGAACCTGAGTTTTGTGTTCTTCGTATTCTAAGGATAGATCGTAATCCAATTCTTCTTTTAGAAATTCTATTTTTTCCTTGAGCTGACTTAGATGTTCTGTGCATTGGGATGAGGTGCATTGATCGAAGCGAGATCGTTTTAGTTCAGCGAAATTGAAATCTCGTGAGAGTTCTGCAGTGATATAGTTGACCTTTGCATAGTCAAGGATCGTTTCGTGATACTCCTTTGTGAAGACATAAGTTTGACTTCCCGAAATACTGTCTAGAATAGACGAGTAATTGTAGTCTTTGATTAGCACTTTACGGTTTTTGTATTTGTTATTTGAGGTCTTGTAGGTGTAAACCGTATTCATACAGTAAAAAGCAGGGTGGACACACTTACGTTTGCGATAAAAATGAGTTGGATGCTTGTCATAATAGTCCCGATTAGAGATTTTTAGTTTACCGGCGTATTTTCGTCTTCCACTGTCATCATAGGTGTAGTATTTTCTTGTCGAATCGATCTTGCTCCAAGTAGCGTCAATTGGCTTCCATTTATCATTGATCTTTACAACGTTCCAGGCATGATTGATTCGTTTTTGTCTTTTTTTGAATAGATCGGGTATCGCTTCCCAAATAGGAACATTAACTCTTCCCGTAGCTATAACACAAGGAATTTCACTTCTGTCACATAACTCTTTGAAAATCAATGCGAAGTCACGACAAACTCCTTTTTTCTTTTGAGCAACGTAATATGCAGTATATTCTTTAGCATCTCTATCTCCCTTGCGGTTGTTATCATACTTGTATTGAATCGCAACCAAACCGAAGTACAGAAAAACGCGTTCCTCATCATTTATTCCTGTTGCGTGAAGTTTGGCGTGGAGTGAATCAAGGTTCAATAAGGTGTTTCTGTCAATGTTCGTTACAACACTGTCCAGTTGTCGTTGTCGGACCTCTGAGATCTGTCCGAATGCGGAGAAGTTAAGAAGACAAAGTAAAAGCGCAGCTCGCATTTGTAATAGTATCGATTCAGAATAAATAACGGTATTTCATCGATCAGGTAACAACTCAAATAAAACTTATTAAATTAGAAGAAACAAAATCACCTATGAACGAAGAAGTAAGTAATTTTCTACCGACAGGGATCACAATCCTTATCGCTCTGTTTTTATTGATCAAATCGATCGTAATTACGAAACAAAAGGAGGCTAACATTGTAGAGCGCCTTGGTAAATTTCAATCGATACGACATGCCGGTCTTTCATTGATCATACCGTTCATTGATCGCGTTGCCTATAAGCAAGACTTACGAATCAATGAGCTTTCCGTGGATATTGAAACTATAACGAAAGACAAAGTAACGGTGAACATTACCGTGGCTGTTCAGTTTTACATTAAGAACTCTCAGGAGTCGATCATGAATTCTGCCTATGAGCTATCGAACTTCAGACAGCAGATTAGATCTTACGTTTTTGATGAAATTCGAGCAGAAGTACCAAAGAAAGAACTGGACCAGGTATTTGAAAACAAAGAGGATATTGAAAAAGCCGTGAAAACAGGACTTTCAGTAGCAATCGAGCAATACGGTTTCATCATCCAAAATGCCCTTGTAGTTGATATTGATCCTGATCCAAATGTAAAAGATGCCATGAACCGCATTAACGCCGCTACGCGTGATAAGATCGCAGCAGAAGAAGAAGGGGAGGCTGCAAAGATCCGTAAGGTAAAAGCGGCTGAAGCTGAAGCTGAATCAAAGCGTTTACAAGGTCAAGGTATTGCTGACCAGCGTAATGCGATCATCAAAGGATTCGAAGAGTCTATAAGTGCATTTGGAAGGAACACAGATATTGATCAAAAGGAAATCATGAACTTCGTGATCTTGACGCAATACTATGACACCATGCGCGAAATGGCGAAGGACAATCCAAATGTGATCTTCATGCCACATTCACCGGACGGACAAGGTTTCACTTCACAAATGATGGCAGCGGAAATAGCTGCAGAACAGCTGAAAAAAAGAGACGGCAATCAGAATTAAAGAATTAGTAATAAAACCAAACCATTGAAAAAACTAGTATCAACGGCGCTGTTCATTATAATGGCAGCCCTTACATCATTCGGACAAGACAGTAAAATTCATTTTGTAGACATTGAATTAGACAGCGCATACAAACTCGCCAAGGCGGAGAATAAACTTGTATTTGTAGACTGCTATACAACCTGGTGTGGACCATGTAAATACATGGACGCCAACATTTTTACACAGCCTGAAGTGGCAGATTTCTATAATGAGAACTTCATCAACGTGAAGCTGGATATGGAAGCTGGAGAAGGTGAAGTATTTGCCGGGTGGTACGAAGTGAGAAGCTATCCAACTTACATCTTTCTGGATGTGAGCAGTCGCCGAAAACAATTAGTACACCGCACTGTTGGATCAATGGATGCGGATAAGTTTATCCAGTTCGGAAAGGATGCTTCAGATCCGGAGGTGAGAATTGGAGAATTGAGAACACGCTATGCACAAGGGGACCGAGATCCTGAATTCATTCGTGATTATGTGATGAAGTTGTATGATGCGGGTTATTCAACTGATGCTCGCGAAATCTCATACTGGTTATATCAAGACCTGAACTGGAATAGCATTGATTCAACGGATGCGAATATCCTGTTGCGCTTCATCAATGGAAATGCGCATCCACTATATGAAGGGATGATGAGCAACTTATCAGCATTGGAGAAAGTAGCGGATGAGGACATGTTATATAGAACCTTAATTCAAGGGTATATGACTACTGTTTGGAGAGGATTGAGAGCTGAAGACCCATCTATTTCATTCAATCAGGCCATGAAAGAATTAGATGGATTGAACTTCAGTCAAAAAGAAAAGATGAAGTGGGAGATCGAGCTGTTCTACTCAGAGCAACAGGATCAGGGTCGTTACCTGGAGTTAGCGCCAATGTTTGCTGAGAAGTACAGCATGGACAATTCTACGGCACTGAATTCGACTGCCTGGGCCATCTATGAAATGACAGACGACAAGAAAGCGCTGACGAAAGCCTTGAATCTTGTCAATCGTTCAGTTGAGCTGGAAGCTGACTATAATAACCTCGACACGAA
>JBMSGX010000164.1:0-5524 GCA_049416285.1 Crocinitomicaceae bacterium
ACGATCTTGTCTTTACTCAAACGGATGTCACTAAAAGCAATGATCAAAGGCACAACTAAAAAGGAGAGTTTGATCCCAAGGTCGTTCCATCCAAAAGCCATGTTTTCCGAATAGCTCATTCCTATCAGGTGATAAAGATAAAATGCAATGAACCAGAATAGAGGTTTATTCGGCTTTAATCGATCCTTAATTTCTTGTTTTTTAACTGGGTAAACGACGGTCGCAATAACCAACAGAATCAACAGCAAGGGCATCAAACGATTAAAGATCGGAATGATCAAAACCAGCAAAGCGACTAAGTAATCATTTGCTCTCCAACCTTCTGTATATGCTTTAATACGTCCCATTATTTTAAAAGCCATGGCATTTTAATCAGGCGACTTGCAATGAACCATATCACAAGAAATTGAGCACCCATCGACATCATTGTGGCAACAGCTGCTCCCTGAGGTCCGTATTCAGGGATGAACGCAAAGTTGAGAATGACATTCATCACCGCAACACCAAATGAAGCAAATGCGATGATCATTGTCTTTTCCAAATAGAAGATGTAGACACTAACCATTTTATACATCCCATTGAATGCAAATCCAAGTGCGATCCACAATACCAAGTCCATACCTGCTTGGAAGTCTTTTCCAAAGAACATGTAAATCACCGGCATGATCAACCAAAGGAAAAAGACAGCAATGAGTATCCCAATTATATAGAGATACGTGATCTTCACCATACGTAGCTTGTCCTCTTTCTTTCCCACCTTTAGCTTTTGGAATACCCATGGAACCCAAGCTTGGTTAAATGAAGTCTGCAACAATCCTATGATCTGCCCCACCATAAAACCAACGGAGTAAATTCCATTCGAATCTAATCCGTGATAATGTGTTAAGATCAGTTTGTCTGAATACATGATAGCAATTCCACTCAAGGTATGCGGAATCAACGGTACCCCATAATTAATGGCATGCTTCAAGTAATCCATGCGAAACGCACCGAAGATCAAATTCTTTTTAAATAGGATCAGAACTGCAACAAGACAACCAACAGTGTATGCGATGATCATTCCGTAAATAGATCCTTCGAAATCCATTCTGAATCCCACGACAAACGTCAAAACAAGACTCAATTCAAGGATAGTCCTACCGATTCGAAATGCACCATAATTGATCGCCTTATCCTCCATTCTCCAAATTGCAAGAAGCACTTCTATTACTGTGCTGAACAATGCATAAACGGCGAGTATATAAAGTAATTCTCCTGGCACACCTGTGAGTGAAGCCAACGTTCCGTTCAAGAAGAAAATGACACCCGAGAAGATCAGTGCCAGTATCATGTTAAATCTAAACCCTGAAGTCAGATAATCCTTGTTATTGATATCTTCCTTTAAATACTGAATTTGTGCTGATGACATCAAGTTGATTCCTACAAAAGGTATCATCAGGTTCACCATAGCATTGAAGTTGGAAAGGACGCCGTAATCAGAAGTAGACAGATAGTTTGTCAGAATCGGTAATAAGAGGAACGGAATACCCGCATTAATGATGTTGGCGATCGTATAGATCCCCATCGACCGTACCATGCGTGATCGAATCAACTTCATTTAATAAGCGATTTTAAAACTTCCTTAATATTCTTTTTAAACCCTGGCTTGATGTTGTACGCATTGCTTTTCATCACCTCATCTCCGTTCACTTCCGTCAACTTCTCCAATGCCTCAATAAACGCTTCAGGCGTATCCACAATATGCGTGTACGGATTATTCCCAATTACGTTTCCAAGTTGCTCTAGACTTTGACCCTCTATATTGACAAGAATGTTGGGTACCCCCATCGAGAGGGATTCAATTGCCGTTGTTGAATAGATCGTTGAATGAACATCCACCTTGCTAATCGCACTGTAAAAAGATGAGGACGAAAAACCAACATTTACTAATTCCGGCCACTTCTGCATATATGTTCTCGGATCCATTCTTCTCGGTTGAATTATGACATCCAGTTTGTCTTCGTGGTCCTTCGATAAATTGAGAATGAATTCTACTAATTGATCTCCGATATCCCCTTCCTGCATTGCAAAAAGGACTTGCTTCTTTTTCCTTTGTTTACTCGTGTTTCTGTGTTTGTAATGATCGATGATGTAACTCCCTACGGGAATGACTTCGCCTACCTGAAACTTATTATCTTCAGTAAATACTTCCTTTTGACGTTCACCATTTGTGAAGATCATGTCTGGGAATTGCATTGCATTCATCTCGGCAGTATAGAAGTAAGCGTGATGGTTATCGGTGATTACCCCATGCTGCATTTCGATTACTTTGATTCCCTTTTCTTTGAATGCCTGTATGTATCCAAAATTGGTATAAGCGACAGACATCATAACAAGCTTTGGATTTGGAAACCTTTTGAGCAGAATTGTCATGATCCTGTACTGCGCCAAATATTTACGAATTAGCCAAGGATGATCAACTCCCCCCTCCACTGTATTTAAGAGCTGCTTCAGCTCTTCTTCACCCTCTAATTCTATTTTTCTCAGGAACAGTTTGGCGTAAAGCGTCTCCATCAACATCAGCACCGAGCGCGAAATTGCCTTTCGTGATGCAATTTTTCGATATGGGATATACTGAAAAACCCGTAGCTCAAAAACGAGTGTTTTGTAGCCTAACTCATTGCCGATGTAATCGAAAAGCTTGTCTACATATTTACCATCCACGAGTCGCCTTTCCATACTTGTTGTAAACACCCAAATATCATAGCGTCCAAAAATATTCCAGCAGCCATAGAAAAGTGAGAGTATTTGTTTCACGTAAAGACTAAGGTCCTTCTTTTGGAACGTTTCATGACCAGTGATCATTTTATGAAACAAACGTCCTTTCAGCCATGGATAGATCTCGAAGGATTTTCCAAAACGCTTGACCTTAATCTTGCGAACATCTATTGATGATTCTACCTCAGTTACTCTATTCTTTGTACTCATAACCCAGTTTTAAGTGATGAGACAAAAGGATCAAAAAGATTAGGTCCATTGCTGAGAATCCCCAGAAAATACCATAATTACCCATGGAATAAATAACGATAGCGATAACTGGAATCCAGTTGATCTTCTTCCAGAAATACAGATAAAAAAGAAAGAATAGCCCGCCGATCAGAACCCCGTAACTTGATATTAACATCAAGAAGGAATTGTGTGCGTGCATCAATTTAAACTTTCCTTTAGACTCAATCCAGACCCGCAACATGAGTTTATCAGATCCATTTCCGAACAGAAGGTTTTGCTCAATGTAATTGATGTAATTCAACCAGATCAATTTTCGACCAGACGTTTGAACGCCTTCTGCCTGAAGCATAAGTTTATCTCCCCAACCTTGTTTTGCCGGATCAAGCTCCGCCTTCCTCATAGGAATTGCATGTTCTTCTGCACATCCAACAGCAGCATGTTCGATACCATCAGCCTGCGTGACAGATTCTGCAGCATGTCCTCCTCTCGAACTCTGATACAATAAAGTATTTCCGAATAGAATAGTCAGGAAGATCATCAAACCGTAAAACTGAATAGTTGCCTTTTTGAATAATTGCTCCGAGATTACTTTGCGATTGATCGCTACCAGTTTAATTAACCAGTAGAGTATCAACACCAGTATTGCAATACGAGAGAAAGAAATGATCAAACCAACAACCAATAGGATACGTAATGACCATTCCTTCCATGCCTTCAATCGAAGGTAATCTATAAGTATCAAGGCAATTAAGATTTTATATCCTAAAATCGACGAATTATAGCTTAAACCGTAAACACGACTGTTATACAGCAGCGAATAATCAGTGATCGTATCATAGTCTCCTAGGTCCAACAGAAATGACCGATCTCCCGATAAATACTCTATCAAACCCACAACCGATTCCCCTGCTACCAAAACCACGATTCCAAGAAACAAATAACGATGGTAGCTTAAACCCGAAGTGATCAGTAAAAATGGAAATAGGTAAAAAGGAGAATAATAGTCCTTCGGACACAGGATGTCCTGACTGTTAAAGAGTTTATTGAGTCCCGCAAAGAGCATCAAAAATATCACTCCAACAATAATATTTCGCTCCCTTCTTGTAGCTTCACCAGCTAAAAACTGTTTCGTTTTTATGACCAGTGTATTTCGCTCTCCTATCAGCACAGCAGCCACAAAGAGTAGAAAGAACTCCACACGCGCGCCGACATATGTCGGAATCAACAGCAGCATTGCGTAAAGCAAAAATTTATATGGTTTAACTGATTCCGTCACCCAGTGAGTTTTCGTATTTACGAATAATCTTTACAAAGAAAGCCAATAGCCCGAGATGATACAAAACCTGAATCCACGTTACCAACTTAATGACCTCAAGAAAATCCGTATTTTCCATGAAGTAAACTGGTATTAGAATCGATAATATCAAGATCATCGTTCCCGCAACATTCCAGAAAAAATAAGGGCGTTGTTCATCCAGCGCTACCGGTAAATAGGACAATGGGGATACGATCATGTTCATAAAAAGCCAGGCGGTCATGGCACTTCCTAATACTCCCGCAGTTTCCCATTCTTTACCAAACACGAAGCCAAAAAGCTCCGGCCCATAGAAATAAACGGCTGCAAATGGAATGGTGGCAGCAAGTGACAGTCCTAGTACAGTTTTGATGACGAATCCCTTCAGTTGTTTCTTTTCTGCGATCATCGCAGCAATTCTGCTGAACAGAGCCTGACCAACCGCAGCCCCAAGGAAGGTCAGTGGTAGTTTGAGCACCCTGAAGGTATGGTCAAAGTATCCGTAATCACGCTCTGAAAAGAAGATGATGATCAAACTTGCCAATGCGAAGTCCCTGAAGAGATCTACCAGTACATGTGGAAGGTTATATATGTATAACTCGCGATGCTTTTTCAACAGCGCACCTGTCTTCTTTGTCGATGCAATCACCTTTAACGGCATTTTGCGTAAGTAGATCAATGATGACGTAGCTAATCCAATTATTACTGCGATGATTAATCCCAATGATCCCAGCTTCAACCAACCCGCACCTACTTTCAATCCATTCGTAATAAACGAATGTGTAAATCGGGCAATTGAAATGGATGAGAATCTTTCGTCTGCCAGTTCCCAATGAGTTCCAATATTGAACAGCGCATGCAAGAATACACCTGCCGGAATCAGCACTATCATATAAATAGAAGGTAGGTCGTCACTTGAGAACAAATAATAAACAAACAGCGGAATGAGAATGAGCACTGATAAGATCAGACTCCATTTCAGTGTAAACTTAAGCAGTAAAGATCTGTGATCGACATGCCTTTCGTTCAGGAAACCCAACTCAAGCCTAAGTGTTACGAGCGCTGCGAAGAACAATACGATTCGTAAATAATAACCTAGTTCACCTAATTCTTCCGGTCCGTAAAGACGTGTTATTATTGGAATAAACAGAACGTTGAGCAGTTGGGCAACCAAAGTGCCGCTCAACAGAATTCCAATAGAATTTATAAATCGTGAATCAGACATTCAAAACTGAGGCAATA
>JBMSGX010000165.1:0-5508 GCA_049416285.1 Crocinitomicaceae bacterium
ACGCTTCTTTGGGTTGTATTCGGATTGAACATGTTCATGACGATCCTGAATAGACGCGTAAAACACTTATATGTTGCTATCTGGTTCTACATTGCGACGTTCGTAACAGTAGCGATCCTACATATTTTCAACTCGTTTGAACTACCAATCTCATTCTTTAAAAGTTACTCGTGGTATGCTGGGGTACAGGATGCCCTGGTTCAGTGGTGGTACGGACACAATGCAGTTGCATTCTTCCTTACTACACCTTACCTGGGATTGATGTATTACTTTGTTCCGAAAGCGGCAAATCGTCCGGTATACTCATACCGTCTTTCGATCATCCACTTCTGGGCATTGATCTTCATTTACATCTGGGCAGGACCTCACCACTTGCTTTACACTTCACTACCTGACTGGGCACAAAGTTTAGGTGTAGTATTCTCAGTTATGCTTATCGCTCCATCATGGGGAGGTATGTTGAACGGACTGCTGACACTGCGCGGTGCATGGGACAGAGTTCGTGACGATGTTATGTTGAAGTTCATGGTAGTAGCATTAACATGTTACGGTATGGCAACATTTGAGGGACCTATGCTTTCATTGAAGAATGTTAACATGATCTCTCACTTTACTGACTGGACGATCGCACACGTTCACGTGGGAGGACTTGGATGGAACGGAATGTTCACATTCGGTATGCTTTACTGGTTGTTCCCTAAAATGTTCAACGTAAGACTGTACAGTAAAAAACTGGCTAACCAGCACTTCTGGATCGCTACACTAGGAATTATCCTTTATGCGATTCCGATGTACATCGCAGGATTCATGCAAGGACTTATGTGGAGAGACTTCAATGAAGATGGAACGCTTGCAAACCCTGAATTCCTTGAAACTGTAACAGCGCTTGAACCTTACTACATCTTAAGAGCACTTGGAGGACTTCTATTCATTGTTGGTGCAGTGATGATGTTCTACAACCTTATTAAGACAGCAAGATCAGGTTCATTCACAGCAGAAGAAGAAGCGGAAGCTGCAGTTACTAAGAACATGCACGTGAAGACTTCTGAAGGAAAAGAATACTGGCACAGAGCTATTGAAAGAAGACCGGTTCGATTCATGCTGTTAGCAATTGTTGTAGTTGCTATCGGAGGATTGGTTGAGATCGTTCCAACCATGATCGTAGAGAGCAACATCAAAACGATCGAGAGTGTGAAGCCTTACACTCCACTTGAATTGGAAGGACGTGACCTTTACATCAAGGAAGGATGTTATAACTGTCACTCACAAATGGTTCGTCCATTGCGTTTCGAAACAGCACGTTATGCACCAACACCTGAAAGCGGTGGGTACTCTAAATCAGGTGAATTCGTTTACGACCACCCATTCCAATGGGGATCTAAACGTACAGGTCCGGATCTTGCACGTGAAGGAGGTAAACGGAACAACGCATGGCACTATCAGCACATGATCCGTCCGAAGGATATCTCACCTGGCTCATTGATGCCTGCTTACCCTTGGATGAGAGATAACGATATGGACTTATCAATGCTTGAGAAGAAGATCGAAGCGATGAGAACGCTTGGTGTTCCTTATGACGAGGAGTATGGAGAAGGATTCTCTAAGAAAGCGAAAGCACATGCTGAAGCACAGGCACTTGATATTGCAAAAGACATCATTGCGACACTTCCTACTGAGTTGACCAAAGGAATGGACAAGGAGAAAGAAGCGCAGAAGCTGAAGAATAAAGAGATCATTGGATTGATCGCTTATCTACAGCGACTTGGAAAAGATGTACGTGTTGACGCACAGGAAATGGCAAAAGCAGAAACAGAGAAGTAATAAATACGAAACAAGAGAATTATGCTACGATTTATCAAACACAATCTAACAGGAATAGACGGAATCGAGATCTTTCCGATCATTTCCCTCCTGATCTTCGTATTGTTCTTCGCTTTTGTGATCACCTATGTGATCCGAATGAGAAAAAATGATGTCGAATTCCTGAGCGCAATACCGCTGGATAATGAATCAGACGATGAAAAAGACCTCAATTAATAAAGACTCAAAATCATATATCATGAAGAGCGTTAAAACATTTATCACCCTATTAGCACTGATCGCGACATGCGGTGAGACCACTGCACAAACAGGTGAACAATTGTTTAAATCAAAATGTAACACTTGTCACTTGGTAGACAAAAACTCAACAGGCCCAAACCTGCAGGGAGTAAAACAAAAGTGGGCTGATGCCGGAGAATCAGAATTCCTTTACGAGTGGGTTCAAAATCCAGGAAAGCTTTACGCATCTGGAAAGAGTACAATGGCCGCTGCAATTAAAGAATTCAGCAAAACGGACATGACTCCTCAGGATGTCACGAATGAACAAGTTGATGCCATTTTGGACTACGTAGATAATTACACGCCTCCAGCAACGACTGTTGAAGGTCCGGGTAATGAAGTTGTGGAGTATGTTCCGGATTACGAAGCTAACCTTGAATTGTTCTATTACTTGGTAGCGAGCATTACCATCATGTTGATCATCATTATCGGAATGAGCTATTCTATCAGAACATTGGTGAACTCAGACTTCTTCAAAGAAAAGCTACAGGAGAAAGAGAACAACAATTCTGGAGTTGCAACGGCAATCATAGTTTTGATTGGATTTACCTTATTCAATTTCAACACTTCGTATGCGCTGGAATTTATGCAGCCTGGTGAAGCAGGAGAAGGAATGCCTTGGTTATTGGTTGAAACATCAGACCTATACTACCTGGTTGCGATCAACCTTGTACTATTGGGAGTTATTTTCTACATGCGTCGACTTTTCAATGAATTCATCACCATGGTGAAGGATGAGAAACAACTTCAATCAGAAGCCGAGACGGTGGATGTTATGAAGCGCGTGAATACTGTGCTCACAGATGCTGTTCCGATTGAAGAAGAGCACACGATCTTGTTACACCATGAATATGATGGAATTCGTGAGCTAGATAACAACCTTCCACCATGGTGGGTATGGGGATTCTATATCACGATCGGTTTTGCAGTTGTGTACTTATTCAACTACCACGTATTAGGAATCTCAGACCTTCAAGCTGAAGAGTATAACAAATCTGTAAAACAGGCGGAGATCGAAGTGCAGGCTTACTTGGATAAGATGGCAATGAATGTGGATGAAACATCAGCAACATTGATGACGGATGCTTCCGACCTATCAGCCGGTAAAGCATTGTTCGAGAAAAACTGTACCACTTGCCACAAAATGGACGGTTCAGGAGATATTGGACCTAACCTTACTGACAAGTACTGGATCTACGGATATGATGTTAAGGATATCTTTAAAACTGTTAAATACGGTACTCCAAACGGAATGCCACTGCACAGCGACAAGCTAAATCCTATCCAGACCCAACAGGTGTCCTCGTATGTTCTTCATCTTCCCGAAATAAAAACGGAAAAAATAGATGGAGAGATCATCGAAGAGTAGCCTATATAACACTATTCACTGAGAGGCTTCCCTAAATTAGGAGTCATGAGCGAAATTAACCAGGAGGTCGAGGACCAGGAAGAGTTCAGAGACAGTATTGCTACTGTTAATGAAGAAGGAAAAAGGATTTGGGTATTCCCTAAAAAACCTGTTGGAAGATACTTTAACAAGCGCAAGGTAGTTAGCTATCTTCTACTACTCTTCCTGTTTGCGGCCCCTCATATCAAAATAGGAGGACACCAGCTTTTGCTGTTCAATGTCCTCGAACGTAAATTCATCATCTTTGGAAAGGTTTTTTGGCCGCAGGATCTATACCTGTTTGCTCTGGCTTTGATCATTGGGGTTGTCTTTGTGATCTTATTTACGATCATCTACGGCAGACTTTTCTGTGGATGGGTTTGTCCACAGACAATATTTATGGAGATGGTTTTCCGTCGTGTTGAATATTGGATCGAAGGAGACTGGACACATCAAAAGAAACTAGACAAGGCTCCATGGAACAAAGAGAAGATTATCAAGAAAGGAAGTAAACACCTCATCTTCTGGCTGATCTCATTCTTGATAGCAAACACATTTCTTGCTTACATAATTGGCTCAGATGAGCTTTGGAAGATCCAAACAGATCCAGTAGGAAAACATCTTGGTGGCTTCATGGCAATTTTCATATTCACGACTGTATTCTATGGTGTTTTTTCTCAATTGAGAGAGCAGGTTTGCACCACTATTTGTCCTTACGGACGCCTTCAGGGTGTGCTGTTGGATCCTAATTCTATGGTTGTTGCATATGACCATAAAAGAGGTGAAGAAAGAGCAAAATTTAGAAAGAATGAAGACCGTACTGAAGTCGGTAAAGGTGATTGTATTGATTGTGGTCAATGTGTGAACGTATGTCCGACTGGTATCGATATTCGTCATGGAACCCAACTGGAATGTATTAACTGTACCGCTTGTATTGACGCTTGTGACCATATAATGGACAGTGTTGGAATGGAGCGTGGCCTTGTCGGTTTCATGTCTGAAAACAGTATTAAAAACAGAACGCCTTTCCAATGGACGCGTCGGGTAAAGGCTTACTCCATTTTGTTGGTTGCACTTTTGGGAGTTATGGTAACGCTTTTGCTTACCCGTAAGGACTTTGAAACCACGATACTTCGCCAGAGAGGATCAACTTATTTCATTTCAGAGGATGGCAAGGTGGCCAATATCTTTGAGATCAACTTAACCAATAAAACAAGTGATAGCATTGATGTTGAACTTATCCTAGAAGACAAGATTGGAACAATTGAATTAGCAACGTCGGAATTGGCTGTAAGTAAAGAAGGTCATATCAAAGAACGATTTGTGATCAAATATCCATTCGATAAACTGGACGGTGGTAAGAAGGTCGTTTATGTGCGGATAATTGGTAACGGTGAAGAGGTAGACAGACAAAAAGTAAAAGTGATAGGACCATTATTATAAATTTGAAGTATGAATTGGGGAAGAGGAATAGCACTGGCATTAGGCGTATTTATAATTTTCATTGTTGTACTGGCAACGATCATGATGACAAGTAATGTTGATCTTGAATCAGAAGATTATTATCAGCAAGAGATCGCCTATCAAGATGAGATCGACGCTCAACGAAACGCAAATAACCTGACAGAGAAAGTTGAAGTAACGGACCATGAAGAACATATCATGATCTCAGTACCTGACAGTCTAAATTGTAAAGAATTGAATGTAGAGTTCAGGAGACCAAACAACGATAAACTGGACAGATCATTTCAGCCTGAAAATTCAAAGACTATTCTCATTGAGAAAAAAGAATTGCAAGCCGGACTATACAACTTGCTTATCAGTTATAAGGTGAATGATCAGCTATACTTACAAAAATCAAATATTACGGTAAAATGACAGTGATCCTTGCCGGTATATTGTTAGGATTAACTTCGAGTTTGCACTGTATTGGAATGTGCGGACCTATCGCAATGGCGATCCCCATAGATAGAACATCACATGGCAAAATGCTCCTTGGCATTGGCGCATACAATCTCGGT
>JBMSGX010000166.1:0-5487 GCA_049416285.1 Crocinitomicaceae bacterium
CAGGTCGAAACTTATTTTTTGGAAGGCAGGCACTTGTTCTTTTACTTCTCCTTTCTCGTAAGTTGCGGAGGTTCCAACCCAATCACCGATCATGAATGAGAGATCCTTCATTTTTATTTCTTTTTCGAATTGACCAAATGCTCGAAAAGGCAATATGTAAAAGGACAGACCTACAATAAACGCAGCGCTTAAAACGCTTCGAAAAAGTGCATTATTTATCATTTTCAACAATTTCAAATCACATACAAGTTAGCAGTAATTGTGTGAAAGTGGTGTCTTCATTTAGGATATGAAGGAGAGATTACAACCTACTCTGTTTAACGCTTGTTTAGCAGAATTAAGTAAATGGTATAAAACGCTTTCGCTGCGGGCACTTTAGCTTCTCGGTTTGTTGAATAATATCTATGAATTGAATGCGGTATATTTGTAGTCTCTTTAATTGAACGAACACAGTGATAACTCAGCTAGTTATACTCCTTCTCTTATGCCTGCCTGTGCAAGCTTTCGCTCAGGACAAGTCGCTAAATGCATCTCGTACCAACGAGAAGATCAACATTGATGGTTTTGCGCAAGAAGAAGCCTGGAATAACGCAGATGTCGCCACGGGATTCATCGAACGGAATCCTACTGAAGGAAATCCTCCACAGCAAAAGACAGAAGTCAAGATTCTATACGACGACAATGCAATCTATATTCTGGCTATTTGTTTTGATAGTAGCCCAGATAGTATTTTGACACAGCTAGGAGAACGAGACGATATTGGAGGCGAGCGTAATTCTCTGAATACTGATGTATTCAAGATCTCCTTTGACACCTATGGAAACATGCTTGACGCCTTCACCTTCGCAATATCGGCTTCGGGAATTCAGGGAGATTCAAGAATTTCTGACCCGTCATTTAATGCCGTTTGGGAGAGTGCAACTCATATAGGAGATGAAGGCTGGGTTGCAGAAATGAGAATACCGTATTACGCGATCAGGTTTCCAAAGGGAGACAAGCAAACCTGGCGCCTACAGTTTGAGAGGGAGATCAGAAGAACAAGACAGGAAGTTCAATGGTCAATGGTGCCAAAAAATGTAGAAACAGAGATCAACTTTTGGGGAACGCTAACCGGGCTGGATGATATTAAAGACCCTTTAAGACTTTCACTTTCTCCTTACGTATCTGCCTTCACAGAATTTTACAATGGTCAAAGCACTATGGGATATGGCGCAGGAGCTGACCTTAAATTAGGATTGAATGAAAGCTTCACACTGGATATGACCTTATTACCCGATTTTTCTCAGGTGAGATCAGATAATATCGTCAAAAACCTTGGGGCATTCGAAGTGGTCTTTGAAGAGCAGCGCCCATTTTTTCAGGAGGGTGTGGAATTATTCAATTTGGGGGACCTATTTTACTCAAGAAGGATCGGCGGAGTTCCTGAGAGATATGGGGAGGCATTTTCAGAATTAGATTCAAATGAAACGATCATAGAGAACCCCGTCACTTCCAGGTTAGTGAATGTCGCGAAGATCTCGGGAAGAAATAAAAAAGGATTGGGAATCGGTCTAATGAATGCGATCACCGCTGCTTCAGATGCAACTATAGAAAATACCATTACCGGCGAGCGCAGAACATTCGAAACAAACCCATTGGTCAATTATAATATTCTGTCATTTGATCAGAACCTTCGCAACAACAGCTCCGTTTATTTCATCAATCTGAACACGCTAAGAGTCGGTAACTTTAATGACGCGAATGTATCAGCTTTGGGAACCAATATCGTCTCAAAAAACTCTGCCTATTCTATTTCAGGAGATTTGAAGATCTAACAACGAGACACGAGCCTAATGGACAATTTATTCAAAGTAAATGATGGTGATGGGCTCAGCTATACTTTGAGCTTTGCGAAGATCAAAGGAAACTTCAAATATGAACTTAGCAGTGAGAATAAATCGCCTGGATTCAATCCAAATGATCTTGGCGTGAACTTTCAAACCAATATTAGGACGCACGCGATCAACTTGCAATACAACAAATACAATCCTTTCTGGATCTTAAACAGCAGCTACAATTCATTTACATTTAGCGTTGAACAAGATTATACAACCGGGCAATTACTGAAGAAAAAATACAACGGACGTTTCTTTTTCATTACGCCTAATTTCAATGCCTTGTTCGTGAGCATGAGTTCACAGGTTGGAGATGGAATTGACCTGTTTGAATCACGGGTTCCCGGACAAAACTTTATTGTTCCGGAGTTTTACTACAACGGCGTTGGTATCTCAACAGATTATCGAAAAAAGATCGCCATTGACGGAGAAATCGGTTATGGTCATGGTTACTTCACAGATTACGTTAAAAACAGCTATTTCGAAATCAATTTTGCTCCGATCATACGCTTGAGTGATAAACTTACTTTGCGCCCTTCAAGTAACTACTCACGGTTCCTCAACGGAGCAGGATTCGCAGGTTACTTTGACGGTGCTCCCAAATATGGGGTAAGAGATGTTCGAACACTAACGAATATCATCCAGGGGAAATACTTGTTCAAGAACAACTTATCTCTGACATTGCGCATAAGACATTATTGGTCGTATGGTTTGTATGATTATTATGGAGATCTGGATAACGAAGGGTATATCGTTCGCGATGACGCATTTGACGGAAATGCCGATTTCAACTTTAACGCCTTCAACACTGACCTCATCTTTGGATGGCAATTTGCTCCGGGTAGCTTCTTAAATATCGTATATAAGAACGCTCTGCAAAGGGATGAGCAGAATATTGTCACTTCTTACTTCGGAAACCTCGGTTCAGTCTTCGATGAAAATCAGCGAAATACCATTACATTAAAGGTTGTATACTTCTTTGATACCGTGTCGACCTACAGAAAACTATTTAAATAGCAGCTCATGTTTAATTTTGAAAATATACCCAGTCAAAAAGGAAGGATTGCTCTTATAACAGGAGCGAATGCAGGCTTAGGTCTTGAAACAACGAAATGGTTCGCGAAGAAAGACATTAAGGTAATCATGGCTTGTCGTGATCTTGGAAAAGCTGAGAGCGCGAAGAAAGAAGTACTTGCTGAAACACCAGCTGCTGACCTTGAGGTGATGCAATTAGACCTAGGAAGTCTGGAGTCAATAAGAACATTTGCAAAAGATTTTTTATCGAGATACGACCAACTTGATCTATTGGTAAATAATGCCGGGATCATGGTGCCCCCATTAATGCGAACTAAGGAGGGATTTGAGATCCAGTTTGGTGTAAATCATTTGGGACACTTTTTATTGACCAATCTCTTATTACCGGTTGTAACTAAAACTCAAGACTCACGGATCGTAGTTTTAAGTTCAGGAGCGCATCGATCTGGAAAAATCAACTTCAATGACCTGAACTGGGAAAAGGATTATTCGAAGTTTGCCGCATACAGTCAGAGTAAATTAGCAAACCTGATGTTTGCGCTAGATCTCAATCAAAAACTGGAAGCCGCAAACCATTCAACGATAGCCGTAGCTGCACACCCGGGAGTCGCAAGAACCAGTCTTGGAAGGCATCTTAATAAGATCCTTTATTTCTTGTTGCTACCCCTGTTCTATTTGATAACACACTCAGCCAAGAAAGGTGCACTACCGACTGTAATGGCAGCATTGGATCCTAATGTGAAAGGGGGCGAATATTTCGGTCCGCAAGGAAGACGTGAAATGAAGGGTGCTCCGGGGAGAGCAGAAATCGCACCTCAAACCCTTGATGAAACGGTTAGACAGCGATTATGGAACGTCTCAGAGGAGCTCACCGAAGAAAAATTTGAAATTTAAAATTCTTATTTAGATTTAGTCTAAATTAATTATATTCGTTGTTCTAAACGAACACGAATGACAGAACAGCAATACCGCGGACTAGTTGTATTCTTCTTTGTAACAGCATTTACAACTGGAATTATCATCGCTCAATTACTGAAGTAATCAATAACGCCACTTGTTGGCAAGTGCAACCAAAGAAAGCATCACAGGAACTTCGATCAGCACTCCCACTACTGTAGTAAGTGACGCACCTGAATCCAATCCGAACAAAGCTATTGCGACTGCTACTGCAAGCTCAAAGAAATTACTCGCACCTATCATTGAAGAAGGAGCACAGATCGCATGACTTAATCTTAAAATCTTACCTGCAAACCAGCTAATGAAAAAGATAAAATAGGTTTGCAATGTTAGAGGTATAGCGATCAGCAATATATTCAATGGTTCGGAGATTATCTTCTCTCCTTGAAAAGCGAATATCAGGATCAATGTTGTTAAAAGGGCAATGATGGAAATTGGTTTCAGTTTTGCCAAAAATCTTGTTTTGAACCACTCCTCCCCTTTTGTCTTTATCAAAGTTCTATTTGATAAGTATCCCGCCAATAAGGGTATGACCACAAACACAATTACTGAAGTGACAAGGGTCTGATAAGGTATACCGAGCTCCCCATTCGAATCTGTGATCTGAATTCCAAAAGCTGCAAAAAGTAAACCGACAATAGGAATAAACAGAACCAGTAGAATAATATCGTTCAATGAAACTTGTACGAGGGTATAATTTGGATCTCCTTTCGTTAAATACGACCATACAAAAACCATTGCCGTACAAGGCGCTGCACCTAAAAGAATTGCTCCAGCCAAGTATTGTTCAGCTTGCTCCGGTGTGATCCAGGCCGAGTATAGATATTGAAAAAAGACATATGCAAATAGGGCCATGCTAAAGGGTTTTATCAACCAGTTAACAACCACCGTCAGGCCGAGTCCCTTCCAATGATTTCCAATATTTCGTAATGACGAGAAGTCGATCTGCACCATCATTGGGTAGATCATCAGCCAGATCAGAATAGATACAGGAACATTCACCGAAGCAATATTCCAATCACTTAAAACACGAATGTCATCGCCTAATATGAAGCCTAAACCTATACCTAGCGCGATACATAACAATACCCATACTGTCAAATACTTCTCAAAAAAACCTATTCCTTCTGATTCACTCATTATTGGTCAATTTTGCAAATACATACTTCATTTCTCGCGCGATCTGTGCAGATCTTTCATCATATTTTTGTGCTTCAAGCGCTGTATCATCAAATGCTTTTGGATCTTCATAGCGAAGAGGAATGCGTTGATCACACCCTGGTATAAACGGACAGTTTTCGTCTGCATCAGAACATGTCATTACTGCTGCGAAATTACTGGTCGGGTTTTCAGCGTCATCGAACAATTTACTGAATAAGGTTAATTGCACATATGATGTGATCAATACCTTATATCTAGGATTTTCCCCTTCGGATTTTTCAATATCAAAACCGAAACGTTCTAAAGATGCAATGGTGCGTTCATTACAGGCGGTAACAGCTGTTCCTCCAGAAAAAGTATCTACTGGAAAATTGAAATAAACAGACATCACTTTACACCAAAGCTGAGAGAATTGACTTCTTCTTGAGTTGTGTGTGCAAATGAAATTCAATTGCGGAGC
>JBMSGX010000167.1:0-5475 GCA_049416285.1 Crocinitomicaceae bacterium
GGGATCTATCTCGCTGTGAAGATGGAATGGGACAATAAAACAAAAAAGCAATTTGCTCTGATCAAGATCCCTACTGCATTTTCAAGGTTTTATCAAATGTCGGATGGCGAAAAGCAGTACATCATACTTTTAGATGATATTATCAGATTGAATCTTAACTCGGTCTTCTCGATATTTAATTACGATCATATTTCAGCGTACACCTTCAAGTTTACAAGAGATGCTGAACTGGACCTGGACGATGATATTTCTGTGTCCTTCATGGAAAAGATAGTTCGTAGCGTTAAAAAGAGGAAGGAGGCGCCTGCGGTTCGTTTTGTGTACGACAGAGAAATGCCGCAAGGGTTGCTTAAGTATTTACTAGACAATCTGGGGCTGGAGTACGGAGTTAACACAATACCGGGAGGTAAATACCATAATTTCAAAGACTTCATGTCCTTCCCTGACTTTGATCGTTCCGAGTTCGTTCATCCAAAACGCAGGGCAAATGATCACCTGGACTTGATGAAGAAACGTAGCTTGATCAAACAGGTGATGTCAAAAGATATTTTCCTTCATTTCCCTTATCAACGTTTCGATTACGTAGTGGATCTTTTGCGCGAGTCAGCTATTGATCCTAAGGTAAGATCGATCAAGATCAACGTTTACCGCGTTGCAAAACAGTCTCAGGTGATGAATGCATTGATGAGTGCTGTGAGTAATGGTAAAGAGGTAACTGTCTTCTTTGAATTACAAGCAAGATTTGATGAGGAAAACAACGTATTTTGGGCGAATAAGCTAAAAGAAGCAGGGGCTAAAGTTTCGTTTGGCATAGAAAACCTGAAGGTACACAGTAAGCTCTTGCAAATACATCGTTTTGGATCAAAAACAGAAAACTTGATTACCTATATTGGTACTGGGAACTTCAACGAGAGCACTGCGAGGATCTACGAAGACCTGGGGCTTTTAACTTGTGATGCGGATATAGCGAAAGAGGCACAGCAGGTATTTGAGCTGTTGGAAAAGAAAAATGTGAAGACAGACTTTAATAAACTATTAGTTTCTCCATACAATACGCGTTCAGGATTTATGTCGTTAATAGATAATGAGATCAAGAATGCTAAAAGTGGGCTGTCTGCGGGGATCAAGATAAAACTCAACAATCTAGTAGACTCAGATATTATCCGCAAACTCTACGAAGCAAGTCAGACCGGAGTGAAAATTCAAATCGTTGTGCGCGGAATCTGTTGCCTTGTAACAGATGACCCTGAGTTGAGTGCGAACATTGAGATCAGAAGTATTGTTGGTCGTTATCTAGAACATTCTAGATTTTTCATTTTTGATAATGGCGGTGAGCCACTTTATTATATTGGAAGTGCGGATGTGATGGAAAGAAATTTGGATAAACGTGTTGAAGTTGCCGTTCCCATCTATCGTAAAAAGCTTCAGCTTCAGCTGGAGGATATCTTCAATATCCTGTGGCGTGGAAACGTAAAATCAAGAATGATCGACGGAAAACAGTCAAACATTTATTACCGAGATAACAATCCTGATTTCTATTCGCAGGATGAAATGTACAATTACTACAAACTGGATTGATCTTCAGAATCGATCGTAACACCTTTGATCTCCTTTTGGTTCTGAATAGATTCAGTTTGAGCTCCCGTTAATTCCCTATACTGATAGTACATTACGATACTTAGTATGATGATGCAGATCATGTAAAAGATGAGCTTAACCAAATACCAGGTAGAGGCTTTGTCAGAAGTGTGTTTCTGGAGATCTATCTTTTGTTTGCTCATGTGTCAAATTTAAGCAATTCTCCTACCTTTGTTGGTGATGGAAAACAAAACAATTCTCGTTTCAGGTGGGGCTGGCTATATTGGTTCACACACAGTAGTAGAACTGTACAGAGCTGGTTATAATGCAATCATCGTGGATGACTTTAGATCTTCCACTGAAAAAATGATCGCGGGAGTCGAAGCCTTAATAGAAACAGATGTACCGGTTTACAAGATCGATATTTGTGATAAAGAAAAGCTGGAAGAAGTTTTCACATCAAATAAAATTTCAGGGATCATACACTTTGCGGCATTGAAAGCAGTCGGAGAATCAGTAGAAGAGCCATTGATGTATTACCGAAACAACCTGGACGGATTGATCAATATGGTCGAGCTCGCAGATAAATACGAGGTGAGTAATTTTGTTTTCTCTTCATCATGTACAGTTTACGGAGAGCCAAAAGGCACGAGAAAAGTAAATGAATTGACGCCAATTGGTCATACGCCATCTCCATATGGTGCGACGAAGCAAATGGGTGAAAGGATCCTTCAGGATTGCGTAAACTCTTCCAAATTGAATTTGTCCGTTCTTTCGTTACGCTACTTCAATCCTGTTGGAGCACACCCAAGTGGATTGATCGGTGAGCTGCCAAATGGAAGACCGAATAATCTAATGCCATTTGTTACGCAGACCGCTGCGGGTATTCGGGAAAAATTGACTGTGTTTGGCGATGATTACAGCACACCTGACGGAACCTGTATTAGAGATTTTATTCATGTGGTAGACCTGGCTCAAGCTCATGTTGCAGGATTAGAATGGCTATCAACGGTGGAAGGCAGTCAAATGGAGTTTGTAAACCTTGGTACCGGAAAGGGGACAAGTGTTTTGGAGATTATCAATAACTTTGAGGAGTTGACTGGCGTCAAGCTTAATTGGGAGTTTGGAGCTAGACGCGAAGGGGATATAGAAGAGATTTTTGCAGAAACGTCAAAAGCTGAGAAGCTTATTGGTTGGAAGTCTCAATTGACCTTCAAAGATGCTATTGTCGACGCATGGAATTGGGAACAAAAATTAATGAATGAATAAGATCACGTTTATATTGCTGTTTTTAGTCGCGCCGCTTTTTGCAGTTGGTCAGTATGATGGTGAAGGGGATAACGAGATCTCACGTTTTCGTCCGGGTACCATGTGGTTCATGACAGGATTTAGACCTGCAACTCCGGAAAAAGTAAGAAAATATGACCGTCTGATTTTTGATATCACATACAACGATTGGATAGGAGACCGAGATCCTTTCAATTTAAAATGGAATTCAATAGGATTCAATACGAACTGGATGTTCGACATCCCTTTGGCAAAGAAGAATGTTGTAGCATTGGGTATTGGACCAAGCTACAGCTTACAACGTTTCGTGCACAATGAAGTATTAACGTACGACTCAACCCTATCTTATACGCAGTTCTCGGATCAGTTTGATCTTTCTGGAGAGTGGCAAGAAGCCTTCAATGTCCATGAGTTTGCTCTTCCAATTGAGTTGAGATTTAGAACGAAAGGTTGGAAACACTTTAAATTTCATATTGGAGGAAAGGTTGGTTATAGAACGAATATCGTTCGACGTGCTAAGTTTGATGATGGAACGGAAAAGTATGAGATCAGATACCGATCATTGCCGGATGTAAATCATTTATCCTACAGTGCGCACGTTAGGATTGGAATGAGGAACTGGGGGTTGTTTGCATCATATAATTTCAGTCCATTGTTCAAGTCGAGCGAAAGCATAGAACTTTACCCTATTCAAATGGGCTTAAGTATATCATTGTTCTAATGTTTTTAGTCGATACGCATACACATCTTTTTGTTGAGCAATTCAACGAAGACCGTGAGGAAGTTGTGCAACGCGCAATAGATGCAGGTGTTGAAGTGATGTTACTTCCGAATATTGATCTGGAGAGCATTCCTCAAATGAATGAACTTGCGGCTAAGTACCCTAAGTACTGCTTCCCAATGATGGGATTACACCCGGGTTCAGTGGATCAAAACTGGCAAGAGACGCTCCAAACAATAGAGAAAGAACTTTTTACGAGAGATTATATCGCCGTAGGCGAGATCGGAATAGACCTGTATTGGTCAAAAGAATTTGAAGAGGCACAGAAAGAGGTGTTCAGGCAACAGGTGCTTTGGGCCAAGGAGCTTGGGAAACCAATTGTGATCCATGCAAGGGAGGCGTTTAATGAGATCTTTGAGATCATTGATGAATTGAATGATGAGCGCCTAACTGGAATCTTCCATTGCTTCACGGGAACTTTAGAACAAGCCAATCATGTAATTGGTTATGGAGGTTTTAAAATGGGACTCGGAGGCGTCTTAACGTACAAAAAGTCTGGGCTGGATAAGGTGATTGAAAATGTAGATCTTAAACATTTAGTGTTAGAGACGGACTCACCATACTTGCCGCCAACACCGTACAGAGGAAAAAGAAATGAATCGAGTTACTTGTTGCATATAGCGGAGAAGCTAGCAGATGTGCAGTCGATAACCTTGAAGCAGGTTGCCGAGGCGACAACTCAAAATGCTAGGGAAATTTTTAATTGGGAATAAGCTGAGTCAGATGATTAAACCTAAAGTTCTGATAATCTATACGGGGGGAACGATCGGTATGATCAAGAACCCTGAGACGGGAAGTCTTTCGAGTGTGGACTTTACGCATGTCTATGATCAAATTCCCGAATTAAATAGAGTAAATGCTGAAGTAAGCTCAGTTAGTTTTCAAAAACCGATTGATTCCTCAGAAATGAGCATTGGTAATTGGCAGGAAATAGCAACAATAATCTCAGACAATTATCACGAATTTGATGGATTCGTTGTGTTACATGGATCTGATACAATGGCTTACACCGCATCTGCGCTTAGCTTTATGTTGGAAGGATTGCAGAAACCAGTAATTCTTACGGGTTCACAATTGCCTATTGGAGTGATCAGAACAGACGGCAAGGAAAATATTATCACTGCAATAGAAATTGCTGCTGAGAGAAGAATGGATGGATCTCCATTGATCCAAGAGGTTGGAGTATACTTTGATTACACGTTGTTCAGAGGAAACCGCTGTACTAAAGATTCTGCTGAGAACTTTGAAGCTTTCCGGTCACCGAACTTAAGACCCTTAGCCGTTGCAGGAGTTAGTCTTAATTATAATGAAGAGATCTTTTGGAAATCAGATGCTACAGATTTGATTTTGAGAAAAGATATGTCAGATGAGGTGCTCCTCATCAAGCTGTTTCCCGGGATGCGTTTTGAATTCCTTCACAAGATCATCGAAATGGAGAATTTAAAAGGACTTGTGATCGAATCTTTTGGGGCTGGTAACGGACCGCAGAATGAAGTTTTTGCGTCGGCCTTGAAGAATTTTAACGATAGGGGCGGAGTTATTTTGAATATCACTCAATGTAGTTCAGGCTCCGTGTCTGCGGGCATGTATGAATCGAGTAATATATTTAATGAAGCCGGTGTCGTCTCAGGTGGAGATATGACAACGGAAGCTGCGGTGACGAAATTGATGTACTTACTGGCAAATGCTCCGAAGGACAAAGTGAAAGAGATGCTTCGTAAATCTATCCGAGGTGAAATTACCCATTAATAACATTTTTGTACTTTAGCGGCCTGATTTTGGAGAGGTGCATGAGTGGCTGAAATGGCACGCCTGGAAAGCGTGTGTAC
>JBMSGX010000168.1:0-5439 GCA_049416285.1 Crocinitomicaceae bacterium
GCCCCTTGCGGGGCTCTTCAATTCTTATTTCTTGTAAAAAGGTGGTTTTACAACCTTCGCTTTGAGTCGTTTGTTTCTTACCTCAACATAGATCTCTGAATCGGGAGTTGTGTATTCAGTTGAAACATAACCTAATCCAATTGCTTTTTTAACCGTAGGGGCCATTGTTCCGGAAGTTACTCTTCCGATCTTGTTTCCTTCGCTGTCCACGATAGGGTAGTCGTGTCTAGGAATCCCACGGTCGATTAGCTCAAACCCAACTAGCTTTTCTTTAACACCCGCTTCTTTTTGAGCTGCTAAGCGCTCACTGTCAACGAACTTACCTTTGTTCAATTTAGTGATCCATCCAAGTCCTGCTTCCAATGGAGAAGTGCTATCATCGATGTCGTTTCCGTAAAGGCAAAATCCCATTTCCAAACGAAGAGTGTCCCTTGCAGCAAGTCCAATTGGTTTGATTCCAAAAGACGCTCCTGCTTCAAGAACTTTGTCCCATATTTGTTTTACCTCATTGTTTTTGCAGTAGATTTCAAATCCACCTGATCCTGTATATCCAGTTGCTGAAATTATCACGTTTTCAATTCCGGCAAAGGGACCAACTTCGAAATGATAATATTGAATTCCTGAAAGGTCTACTGAAGTTAGGCTTTGCATTGCCTCAACTGCTTTAGGGCCCTGGATCGCCAATAATGAATAATCGTCTGAAAGGTCACGCATTTCAGCATCGAATGAATTGTGTTGAGAGATCCAGTTCCAGTCTTTCTCAATATTTGACGCATTAACGACAAGTAAATATTTGTTCTCTTCAACCATGTATACGATAAGATCATCTACAATTCCACCATTTCCGTTCGGCATGCAATTATACTGTGCCCGACCGGGAGTCATTGTTGATACGTCGTTAGTAGTTACATGCTGAATGAGGTCCAGTGCTCCCTGACCAGTAATTAGGAACTCACCCATATGTGAAACATCAAAAACACCCAGGTGTTCTCTCACTGTCTCGTGCTCTATGTTAACGCCTTCATACTGTACAGGCATGTTGTATCCTGCAAAAGGAACCATTTTCGCTCCTAAACCTACGTGTGTATCTGTTAATGCTGTGTTCTTCATTTTCCAATATTTTCGCTAAAAATAAACACTATTCTTAGGCTGATATTATTTCTGCAAGGTTTTTTCCGACGAGCGTTCCTATTGCCACACCCATTCCGCCAAGTCGTACTCCACAATACGTGTTGTCTTGAATGTGCTGGATGATAGGCTTTTTGGTTTCACCAACTCCCATCACACCGGTCCAACGATGTTCTATTTCGAATGGAGTAGAAGGCAAGATCACCTCTCGTAATAGTGATTCAAGTTTTTCCTGAATAAGTGCCGTCGTTTCAAATTCTGTTGTTTCTTCTCCCTTGAAATCGAGGTTTCTTCCACCGCCAAACAACACTCTTCCATCAATATTACGGAAATAATAATAGCCCATTTGATAATGGAATGTCCCTTCAAATGGAAGATCGATGATTGGTTTGGTGATCAATACTTGTGCACGAGCTGGAGCGATGTCTTTCTCTGGCAGTAATTGTTTTGCAAAACCATTCGTACAGATCGCTATTGCTTTTGCCGCGATGTCTCCGAGATTAGTAGAAACATTGTTTTCTCGAATATCAATTGCTTCAATACCAAACAACGTCATTATATCGTGCTTCACGGTCAGTGCATAGAAGGCTTTGTTCATGGATGCTGTATCGATTTGTCCTTCCAATCTGTTTCGGAACGAGGTGTCTATTCCGGAGAATCCAAAGTTTCCTTGAGTGTTATGATCGATAGAGTAGACATCATTCTCACCGGTTATATCTTTTAACTGTTTGTTAAAATAGTTCAGATTTAATGCTGTACGGTCCCTTAGCTCGATATCATTGGATGTGATCAGGTCCCAAGAGCCGTTAACTTTTAATTTTAGTGAATCATCGCCTATTAAGCCGCGTAAATAGTTCAGTCCTTCCCAACGCATTTTGACAGTTTCCCAAACGGTAGAGTCGTCAAACTTACTAAGGTCCTCTGTTAGCTCTGTTGCGCTCCCGAAGCAGGCGAAACCAGCATTTTTAGAACTCGCTCCGGATGGTAAATAGCCCCTCTCGATGACAAGTATTTTGCTTTTTGGATACTGCTTTCTCAAATGAATTGCAGTACTGTATCCAACAATACCGGCTCCTATGATTAAAAAATCGATGTCTTTAAAATAGGATTTCAGCTCCCAATAGCTTAATTTTTCTATGTCTAGCATGGTATTTGTACAATTGAATCTGAACAATTTTGCACATATTTGTAAATATATGTGCGTCTAAAATTAAACCATTTCTGTAACTGGGTGTACAGGGATACGTTTAAACATTATGACATGAAGTATTTAATTCTTCTTATTGCCCTTGTAACGCTGAGTGTCGCAGATGCCCAGAATATTACTATTCCTGCCCGCGGACGTATTTCGGACCAGGATAATGGTAATAAACTTTCGGGAGTTAGAATTTCTTTACTTCACAATGGCTCTGAGATTAGCTCTTCTCAGACATCGAGTAATGGACGCTATCAATTACAAGGTTCTGGACCAAAGACAGGGAAGTATACGCTGGTTTATTCAAAATCAGGATATGTATCAAAGAAAATTCAACTAGATCTTAATAGTGTTAATGAAGAGGACTTACCTGCAGGAAATGCCATTCCTACTCCTGAGTTAGATATAGATCTTTTCGCTGAGCGTGAGAATGCAGACTTTTCATTTCTGGAATCTGAACCGGTTGCTAGCTTTTTCTGGGACAGTAATAACTTCTTGTTGGATTTTGATCGTGCAGCGAGTAACAAGACAAAGAAGAAGATTGACAATCTACTAGCGAAATCAGAGAAGGAAGCAGCTGAGAACGAGGCAAAATATAACGAGGCAATCACTGCTGGTGATATGTTCTTCGCACAACAGAAGTACGAGAAGGCAGTAGAGAAATTTGAAGAAGCTTTGCAGTATAAACCTAAGGCAGAGTATCCTATCGAGAAGTTAGATGAGTTAGATGCCCTGATCCAAGCTCAAAAAGAAGCAGAATTGGCAGAACAGCAAGCGAATGCGAAATATAACGAGCTAATCGAAGCAGCAGACCAATTAAGAGACAATGATAAGTTAGAAGAGGCTATTGGTAAATACAATGAGGCAATTGCTGAAAAAGATGAGCAATATCCAAAAGATCAGATCTCACTGCTTGAAGCGGAAATTGAAAAACGCAAGAAGGAAGCGGAAAACCAGGCGAAATATGAAGCTGCGATTCAAGAAGCGGATCAACTGTTCGGAAGTGATGAGCTAGAGAAAGCGAAAGCTAAATATCAGGAGGCCTCAGACCTAAAACCTTCCGAAAAATATCCTAAGGATAAAATAGATGAAATCGAAAAGCTCTTGAAGGATAAGGCTGATCAAGCTCAAAAAGATGCGGAGTATCAGAAGTTGATCGACGAAGCAGATGCTTTGTTTAAAGCTAAAACTTATGAGGGTGCGATCGCTAAATATGAGGAGGCACTTAAGGTGAAGTCTGAAGAAGCATATCCGAAGGATCAAATTGAATTGTGTAAGAAGAATCTTGATGATCTAAAAAATCAAGCAGAATTGGCTGAGAAGATCGAGAAACTCATGAAAGAAGGAGATCAGGCCATGACGGGTGAGAAGTATGGAGATGCTATCGCTAAATTTGAAGAGGTCTTGTCGCTCGATGACGAGCATGTGCCGGCAACGGAAAAACTGGCACTGGCAAGGCAGAAGTTAGAAGAGCAGAGGAAAGCAGAAGTTGCGGATGCCGAATTCAATAAACTGGTTAAGGAGGGTGATGACGCTTTCTCTTCTGAAAGTTATCAAAATGCGGTTGATGCATATACAAAGGCTCTAGACATCAAGGACGATGCTGCTGTAAGATCAAGATTGCAGGATGCACAGACTAAATTAGCGGAGATCGCTGCGGATCGAGAAAAGCGCGAGCAGTATGATCAGTTAATGCAGGAAGGTGCTCAGGCAATGACCGACAAAGCTTGGGACCAGGCTAAGTCGAAGTATAATAGTGCCCTTGGATTGTATCCTAATGAGCAGGATCCAAAAGATAAATTATCGGAGATCGAGTCTATTCTGGCAGACGAGGAGGCAGCTGCAGCAAAAGATGCAGAGTACAAGAAGTTTATTGATGAGGCCGATGCACAGTTTGGAAACAGCTTATTCGAAGAAGCGATTAACAATTATCGCTCAGCATTGGAAGTTAAGCCAAATGAACAGTATCCGGTTGATCAGATCGCTGCTTGTGAGCAAAAGATAGAAGAACTGAAGAACAAAGCGGAATTGGATGCGAAGATATCAGCCTTGATGAGTGAGGGAGATCAGGCTTTAACGGCTGAAGATTTTGAAACTGCTATCGTTAAGTATGAAGCGGTAATACAATTAAAGAACGATCATCAGCCCGCGATCGATAAACTGGCAAAGGCCAGAAAAGAACTAAACGAGCAAAGAGGGGAAGAGGAGAGAGCAGCTGAGTTTGCGAGATTGGTTGAAGAAGGAGATAATGCCGTTTCGTCTGAAGAATATAAAGCAGCTGTAGATGCATACGCTCAGGCGTTGGACATTAAGAAAGATGCAAGTGTGGAGATCAAGTTGAGAGAGGCACAGGCAAAATTGAATGAATTGGCGGCTGATCAAGAAAAGCGTGGGCAATATGAACAATTGATGACGGAAGGTGCTCAGGCTATGAATGCTAAGAGTTGGGGCCAGGCTAAGGCCAAGTACAACAGCGCTCTTGGTCTGTATCCGGATGAGCAGGAACCGAAAGATAAATTGAACGAGATAGAGTCATTGATGGCAAATGAGATGGCTGATGCTGAAAAAGACAAGAAGTATAAAGAGTTCATGGATGCAGGTGATAAACTTATGGCTGATCAAAACTACATTGATGCCATCAAGGAATTCAACAACGCATTGTCTGTTAAACCGAATGAGAAAGAACCAGTTGAGAAGGCGGCTGAGGCTCAGCGTTTAGCTGAGGAGGCAAACAAAGATGCCGACAAATTGTATGAAAAGATCCTGACTACGGCTGAAGAAAAAGCAAGACAGGGTGATTATGATCGCGCAAGAGAGCTAGTTCAGAGAGCGAAGCAAAATAGACCAGAGGATGACAGACCTGATAAGATCCTCGATCTTATTGACGAGTTACTGAAAAAGGATCAGGAATATGCACGACTGATGTCTGAGGGTGAAAATCTTGCTGCTTCTAAACAATATGAGGAAGCAAAGGCTAAATTCATAGGTGCTCGCGATGTAAAACCCGAGGAGCCATTACCCTCGCAGCGCATAGCTGAGATGGATAAACTTATTTCTGAAAGTGCTTCTCAAGCGGAGAAAGATGCGCTCTACAACCAGTATATGGCTGAGGGGCA
>JBMSGX010000169.1:0-5428 GCA_049416285.1 Crocinitomicaceae bacterium
GCTGCAGGTGCTCATATGGTTCAGGTCTTTGATTCATGGGCTGGAATACTTGGAAAGGATCAATATCAGGAATTCGGTATCAAGTATCTAAAGCAAATAGCTGATGCGATCAACGAAGTGCCTGTAACCTTGTTCTCTAAAGGGGCTTATAGTTCATTGAAAGAGATCGGAGAGTTGAGCTGTAACACTGTTGGACTGGACTGGAACATGAATGTTGAACAGGCTAGAACTTTGGTTGGAGAGACTAGAACGCTACAAGGTAATTTAGATCCATGTGCGCTCTATGGAAGTCACGAAGAAGTAGAACGTCTTACAAATAATATGATGGAATCGTTTGTAAGTCAGAGACATATTGTTAATTTGGGTCATGGCGTTTATCCAGACATCGATCCGGAAAAAGTAAAAACGTTTATAAAAACTGTAAAGAGTTATGCTATTAAACACTAGATCAATGAGAAAGATTATCAACGTATTTGTAATGATGCTGTTAGTTTCAGCAGCATTTGCTCAAGAAGGAGTGAACCTGGTTCAAAATGGTAGCTTCGAGGAAATGGATAAGAAGCCAAAGCGTCTTGGTAAGATCGATGCAGCGACAGGTTGGGTTTCTCCAACAGGCGTTCGTGCGGATGTATTTGTTGATGGTAAATACGAGGAAATCGGTGTTCCATTGAACCTATACGGAAAGGAATCAGCGAAAGAAGGTGAGAACTACGCCGGTGTTACGGTTTATTCCTTCGGACAGAAAGTTCCACGGTCATACGCAACGGTCAAGTTGAATTCTCCTATGAAAAAGGGAATGAAATATTGTGTTGAATACTACGTGTCATTGGCAGAGTGTTCAAAGTATGCCATCAATTCAGTTTCTGCGAAGTTTTCTAAGAAATCGTATGGTACAGATACTAAGCTTCCTATTTATGATGAGCCAAGTATAAGTCCTTTCTCTGATAATGCGATCACCGCACGTTACAACTGGACGAAAGTTTGTGGAATCTACACAGCGGACGGAGGAGAGAAATGGTTAACGATGGGGAACTTTATGTCTGATGAGGATACGAAAGCAAGCTCTGTTAGAATGAAGAAGGATAAGGACTGGGATTTCAAAGTTGATGAGATCGCGGCATCTTATTACTACATCGATGATATTTCGGTGCGACTTTTGGATGAAGAAAAAGGAGATAAGTGTGAGTGCGATGACGGACAGGAAATGGAAACATACTCTACAACGGTATACGAGAGAGCAGTTGTATTGAATGATGAAATGTCTGCGAAAGAGAAGATCGAAGCGCACGAATTATTCTTTGCATTTGGGAAAGACAAGCTTTCAACTGAAGGAGAGGAGGCACTCAAAGTGATTACAGGAATCATGAAAGAAAATGCAGATATCGTACTTCAGATCAATGGTCATAACAACGCTCAGGAAGACGAAGTAGGAAAAGAAAATGATTACTATGCTGATATGGATATTAAACGTATCGGAGTAGTGATGAAGTACCTCATGGATGCAGGAATTGAGGAGTCAAGACTGATGTCAAACCCTCAAGGCACTGACAGTCCGAATGCGGATATCACGTCAACCGACGATGATGATCTGCGTATGGCGAAAAACAGACGCATTACATTTAAAGCGCGCTAGTAAATAATCAAACATAAAAAAAGCCACCTCAACGGGTGGCTTTTTTATTTGTATGAACTCCTATTCGTTTGAAGAAGCATCCTCTTTAAGTTCTTTGATCTCGTTTTCAAGATCTTCAATCTTATGATTTAGTTCCTTCACTGCTTCAATGAGAACCGGGATCAATTGATCATAATTAACTGTCTTGTAAAGTGTATCATCACCTGCATTATTGAAGATCGCCCTTTCAGAAACCATTTCCGGGAATACTTGTTCAACTTCCTGTGCGATAACTCCATATTGCTTGCGGCTCGTAATTTTAATTTCTTCACCGTAAGGCTTCGATTTCGATTCGATCGTATAGAAACGTCCGTTGATCAATTCAAGTTTACCTAGCGCATTGTCTATTGGAACGATCTCAGATTTCAGCCGCTTATCAGAAGCAGTGATCCATCCTCCAACGGCGTATCCCGCTCCGTCAACACCTATGTCTTGAGTAAAGTATCCGGACCAGCCGTTCACAACGTCAGTAGTTTGTCCGTAGATTCCGTTGAACCCTATTCCATAAGTTCCAACTGAGAGCCCCGTGACTCCTGTGTTAGATCCATAAACTCCAAACCCAGTAGTGTAATTGGATTGCCCTACAGTACCATTAAATCCGATTCCCAGAACTCCATATCCTCCAGTTGTTCTTAGGTTGCTACCATAGACACCTGCTGCTCCCGTTGCAGTTGCAGGAATCTGTCCTGTAACACCGTATCCGGCACCTGAATTATTTCCAAGTATGGCAGCATTTTCAACTGTAGCACTATTTGTATTCGCTTGAATTGCAGAAAATGAGTTTGACGGGTTTGTACTTTCCGCTCTGAATGCTACGCCTATTCCTGAATGCGTTGAAAGTACGCCTGTTGAGTTCATAACTCCAGAGGATACATCAAGACCAGTTGTATTCGCTCCTGAATTGATGATCTGAACGGCGCCAGCGTCAGTGGTGATCGTACGACCAGCTCCGGCTCCTCCTTGATCATAGGCTTGATCTAAAGTATTTGCACCTCCTGAAGGAAGTGTTATCGTATTTCCGCTTGAGATGGTAAGGTCTGAACCGTTAAGAGATAATGATTGGATCTCATTCGTTGGATTGGCATCGGCATCGTTTGATGTTGTCACATACCCTGCATCGTTCGTAAATGAACTAACATTTGTAGGTGCATTGGTAAGATCGTTATAATCGCCACTGAATCCATTTCCTGAGTTTTCCGCATAAAGCGCATATGGAACGCTTAAAAGTTGTGACGTGCCCGAAATAGAGTAGGTTGTTCCACCATTCGGATCAGTTTCAGTTTTAATAAAGTAAGGTCCATTCGACCAGTCAATACCGTTAAAACTTCCAGCAACCACTGTGCCTGCTCCAATTTCTAATGTTGCGAGCCCATTAACGTTTGTTGTTGGTGTATGACGTTCAATGTATACAGCCGTTCCAGTTACAGACCCCTGAAGAATACTGATCTGAATACCAACTGATGAATTTGTGATCAGCGCATCCGAAGTGTTACGAATAACTGACTGGTATGTCATTTTTTGTGGCGCTTGCGCGAAGGTCGATAATCCACCCAGGATCAGAGCAACTGATAATAATATCTTTTTCATTTTAATGTTTGATTAGCTTGATAGTCTGTGTCTTTTGCTCTCTTTGGACAGAGAGCATGTATGATCCTTTCGCTAGAGTAGAAAGATCTAGGGATGTGTTCGACTCGTTGCAAGAAGCATTTAGGACCAACTTTCCGTTTTGATCGAATAATTCCAACTTCCGTTGTGCGGCATTTTCAAATTCGATCTGAATAATATCCGTCGCAGGATTGGGGTAAACCGTGCTGATAATTATTTCCTCCTCTAATCCAACTTCCTGGAAGAACTCATAAGGTTGCTGAACACCTTCATTCATATTTCCGTTAGATCCTGAACCGTTGATGTAGTCTACCTGACCAATAGAATAACTCGCAGTTCCACCTGTTCCGGAAGCGTCACCACCCGCAGAAACTGCATTTTGCTGTCCAAAAGCACCAAAGATCAGAGAAGTAAATAACAGCGTTGTGCTGATAGTTCTCATAGTAGTAAATTGTTGAAACCTAAATATAGCAAATAGGATCGACAATTTATTCAACTATCTGTTCGCTAGTGATTTGATTATTTGGTTGAATCTATTCACGATTGATGCGCGGTTTCTCTGCTCACTTCCATTCCATACAACTTCACCATTAACAATAGTCTGAGAAATATGTCTTACATCAGCGGTGTAAATAATTGAAGAAACTAGATTTGTATCTGTTGTATTAGCCAGCAATGGGGCTTCTGAATCGATGATACATGCATTGAAGGCATTTCCAACCGCGAAGTAAGTTTCTGTTGAATTGCCCATTGCTTTTCTTCCTGTGATAGTTGCTTGAGCAATTGCATTTTCTCCACTTTTACCATTCTTTCCTGCGAGTATGTCTCGTTTGTGCGTAGTTAGGCGCTGTCCGTAATCTAACAATCTGATCTCCTCGAAAGGGTTTATTCCTACATGGCTGTCTGTACCGATACTCCAAGCACCGTCATGGGCTGCGTAATTGATCAACGGGAAGAGACCGTCACCTAGGTTCCCCTCGGTTGTGGGACAGAGAACGACGTTCGCCTTTTTGGATGCAATACCAATTGTTTCTTCGTCAGTCAGGTGTGTTGCATGAACAAGATGATACCGATCATTCATATTAACATTGTCCAGAAGCCATTCAACAGGTCTTTTTCCGGTGTAGTGGATACAATCTTCGATCTCTTTTAGCTGCTCTGAAACATGTATGTGAAAGGGAAGGTCTTGTGGTCCGGATTTCGCAAGTAATTTTATTTCTGTCGGGTCAACTCCTCTCATCGAGTGAATACCGATACCAACAGTTGCATGATCATGAACGGAGCAAGCTTTATCCGAAGCTTCCAACAAACGCATGTACTCATCTATCGTCCGAGATATGAACCTGCGCTGTCCTTCCGTTGGCTGTTTTCCAAATCCACCCTTCTGATAGAATATAGGAACCAGTGTTATGTTAATTCCCGCTGTTTTTGCCGCAGAGATGAGTCGCTCTCCCATTTCTGCGAGATTTGAATATGCGTGACCGTTTTTATCGTGATGTACATAATGGAATTCAGCTACATTGGTATATCCGTGTCTAACCATTTCTGAATAGAGCATAGTGGCGATTCCTTCCATTTCATCCGGAGAAACACTAAGCGCCAATTGATACATCGCTTCTCTCCAGCTCCAAAAGTCATCTCTTACACCTGATGTACTGTGGTTCTCAGCCAATCCGGACATTGCGTATTGAAAGGCATGTGAATGGGCGTTCTGAAAACCAGGTAAACAATAACCATTTATTCGCTGAGCATCCTTGTCCTGAGCGTTTTCTGTGATACTTGAAATAATCCCTTTTTCGTCAACTTCAATGAGAACATCGTTCTTCCATCCATCATTTTGAAGCAATTTGTTGATCAGGTATTTTTTCATTACAATTCTTCTTTTAGCAGTTTAAACGTACGCTTTAAGACTTCCTGAACCTTAGAAGCTCTTTCAGGATGGTATTCTTTTTCTGTATCATCCATGTATAGGATCTTATTCATTTCAAGCTGCAACGCATGGATGTTATTCTGCGGATCTCCAAAGCTTCTTGTGATATGGCCGCCTTTGAAAGGACTGTTGTGATTCACCTGAAACTCCCCAGATCTTAATCCAGCAAGTGCTGCCTGGATCAGTTCCGAAGAAGCCGTTTTTTCATCGTTGTTTCCAAG
>JBMSGX010000170.1:0-5326 GCA_049416285.1 Crocinitomicaceae bacterium
ACAGTATACGCTCTTCGATCTCTTCATCTGAAAACTCTTGCAAAAACTGCGTACTTACCGCCTTCGTATAAAGAACACGCGTAGAAGAGTAAACCTCGTAAGGGTTACGATGAATGTAGATGAACTTTGCCTTTGGAAACATTTCCAAGAGGACTTTTATTCTACCCGTATTGTGTGGGTTTTTTAGGAGTAATCGTTTTTGGGGATCCTGAAAAAGAAGGATTTTCTTCAAAAGATCGTTGTATGTCTTTTTCCAATCCTTTACTTCATTTTCCGTCACCCCCTCGAATAAATTCCACTTTGTAAAGTACGATTCATTCTTCGGGAAAAAGAACACATGCATCCCGCTTTTATCTGTTCTGTTCGTCATGGGGTGTTCTTCTTCTTGAGGTGAGTTTGCATCGATCTTTACATTGTCCTGTGGGCGAGTAGATGGCATGAAGGTGTTTAATATTGGCTTCATAACAGTTTTCGAGACAAAAGCAACGTTAAAGAAGAAGGCTTGAAATGCGTCAAGACAGACGAACTGCTTATCCTGCCAAAGAAGATAATGCAAATGAGTAGTACCACTTCTCCAATGACCCAAGACGAAAACCGGCGGTTTATCGTTCAGGTTTATTTGCTTCAATTTACGTCTGAGGTATAAGTTTTGAATGCCCCTGAAGGGAGCGGAAATAAGAACGAAAAGAGTGATCTTAAATGCCATCCAGCGTTTACTGGGAGCGATCTTGTTTTGTCGACGTAATTTCCACCATAGTGAGAGTGGAGAGATGAATAGTTGGTGTTCGGTTACTTTGTAGTCGTCGTCTTTTTTGCCCATATGGGAAAGTTAATAATTAATCAAGATTTAAGTTCTTCAGCGCCAAGAAGTATTGCGAATTTTATCGCCTCACTCTTTTTGTATATCTTACCAAAAGTTTTAAGAAGTTGAAGAATTTTTTCCTCATACTGGCAATGTTATCTCTTCTCGTAGACGGGAGGAGTCAGACCTTCGTATTCGCTGAATTGAACGGTACCCCGAACCTGAATTTAACAGGCTGGTCTTTGAATGGAAACGCTTATGCAGGAGACACACAGGGCGACACAGATACCGATCCAAATGAGCTTGTGTTAACGGACCCATTTAATACTCAGAGTGGAGGAGTTTTTTGGGACACACCTATTGATCCGTCTATATGCTCAAGGTGGATAGTTGATTTCGAATTTCGTATTTGGGATGGGAATGCTGCAGACGGTCTTGCATTCTGTTTTTTAGATGTTCCACCAACCGGTTTTGTGTCAGGAGGAGGTATGGGAATCCCCGGGACTGCAAATGGACTAAAAGTAACATTGGACACCTGGGATAATTGTGGTGGGCCAAACCCTGAGCTTCAGATCTTTAATGGTGTGGGCTACTACGAATGCACGCCTGGAATTGTGAAGGTAGAAAACACTACAGGGAATTTGAATTTCGTTCGAAGTCCGAACTATCAGCCGGCAAGAATAATATATGACAATGGAAACATAGAGTTCTATGTCAACAACATTCTTTACCTAAGCACTTTTAGCCCGGTTACGTTCACAGGTTATATGGGATTCACTGCTAGTACCGGTGGAGTAAATGATAGACACTCTATTCGAAATGTGATCATCTACACAGAGCAGGCTGAAGCGGATGCTGGTCCTGACCAGTTTACTTGTTCTGGAAGTACGGTTCAATTGGGAAGTGCCTCGAATTCAAATTATGAATACAATTGGGTGCCAGCAATCGGTTTATCGGATCCGATGGTTGCTGATCCTACCTGTACAATTGTCAATAATACAAACGCGCCAATTACGCAGGAGTATGTATTAACTACCTCTCTTTCAGGGGTATCTTCTTGTCCAAATACAGATACTGTTCTGGTAACAGTCTATCCAAATATTGATTCAACCCTGATAGTGACACAATGTGATCAGCCTTATACCTTTGATGGAAATGTCATTACCACTTCAGGTAATTATACGGCGAATCTTACATCACAATATGGCTGCGATAGCATTGTCAATCTGGACTTAACAATTAACAGCTCAACTACTGGAATTGATACACAGGTTTCTTGTGGGCCATACATTTGGATTGATGGAAACACTTATTCTTCCAGCACCTCAACACCCACCTTTACATTTGCTGGTGGCGCCGTCAATGGATGTGATTCGACAGTAACATTAAACTTAACGGTCAATAATCCCGTAAATTCAATAGATCTTCAAACTGCATGTGAGTCATTTACATGGATTGATGGAATAACGTATACTACAAGCACCAATACTCCAACATTCACAATTCCATCCGGAGCGTCGAACGGATGTGATTCAATTGTAATATTAGACTTAACGATTCTGAATAATACCACCTTCGCTGATGTCCAAGTAGCTTGTGGATCATATACTTGGATAGATGGTGTGACCTATACCTCTTCAAACAACACTGCCTCAGATACAATTTATGGAGGGTCGTCGAATGGATGCGACTCGATCATTTACCTAGATTTAACAATAAATAACCCGGTCACTTATGTTGATGTTCAGTATGCTTGTGACAGCTTCACTTGGACGAATGGCGCCACTTACTATTCGAGCAATACAACGGATCAACAGTTCTTTCCCGCAGGGGCATCTAACGGCTGTGACAGTACGGTAATATTGAACTTAACTGTTGCTGCATCTCAAGTGGGTGTGGATATTCAGGAGGCGTGCGATTCTTACACATGGATCGACGGAGTGACATATTTCAACTCAACGAATACACCGACATTTACGCTTGTTGGAGGAGGGCAAGGCGGTTGTGATTCAACAGTGACGTTGAATCTAACAATATCATCAGCGCCTATGGTAAGTGTAAGCTCAGATACTACAATTTGTGAAGGCGGATTAGCAACACTTTATGCATCTGGGGCGAACACCTACGTCTGGTCTCCTTTGATCAACAATCAGGATGATATGCAAATTGCTGAGGTTTCGCCTGGATCAACAACAACATACAGCGTAACGGGATATAATAGTGTGGGATGTTCAACTACCGTATCAACAACAGTTTTTGTGGAAGAGATACCGAATGCTGGTTTTACAGTGTCTCCGTCCGAATTAGATTTACTTCTAAATACAACGGCTAATTTTAATAATACTTCTTCTGGAGCAGTTTACTATGAATGGAGTATGGGGGATAGTTCGGCGTTGATTTATTCAGAAAATGTAGAGCATACTTTCAGTAATCAAACAAGCGGATCTTATGAGGTTACGTTATATGTAGAGAACAGCGTAGGGTGCTCCGATAGCTATACATACACCGTAAATGTTGCAGAAGGGTTTCTTGTGTATATTCCCAACACATTTACTCCAAACGGAGACAACTTTAATCAAACCTTTAAACCATTTGTGTCAGGAGGGTTTGATACGTTTATGTATTCATTCGAAATTTACAACAGATGGGGTCAGCTCATTTTTGTTTCGTTAAACCCAGAGATCGGATGGGATGGAACATACAACGGAACGATCTGTCCGGATGGGACCTATACCTATCGATTAAACTACAAGATGAAAAACGATGACCGAAAAGACTTTGTTTTGGGTCATGTTAATCTTATGCGGTAGTCGCTGCCAATAAAAAAAGACAGCTTGGTAAATACATGAATAAATGGTCAAAATGGGAGGCATAAAAGAAATGCGCCTAATGGCTGTAATCACAAATTTGCCAATTAATTGAAGTAGAATGAGCACCTTTGGTCCAAATAAGAGAATATGAGACAATTTTTAATAATGGCCTTAGTACTTTTAAGTTTTTCTAGCTTTGGTCAATCAGAAAACACTTTTTATATAAAGAAAAAAGCAGATTCTGACGTAAAAAAAGTACTCTCAAAAGGGGACAGGCTAAGTATTACTTATACTAAAAGTGATAATCAAAAGGAGAGATTGAAAGGTAAGTTAAAATCTATCGATGAAGAATCAATTCAAATAGAAGACCAGAAAATTCAAGTTTCACAAATAGTGAAGGTACAATTGCACAATGTATCCCGAAAATTGGGTGGAGCAGTTATAGCTGGTGCTGGAGTGGGCATTGCCTTAAGGAATCAGAAGGCCTTTGCGAACAGTACCGACCTATCCGGTATTTCTTACGGAATAGGAGTGTTAATTGGTGGCGTAACAGCCTTATCGTCTACTATTTTTTTAATTGTGATTCCAAAAAAATACGACATGGAAAAATTCGAATTTAGAACCCACATTGTCGAGTAAAACATATTGCATTAAGATTTATTCAAAGTACCTTGAACTATTATATAGGGCTCCAGAGTGCAATTTATCAACCCGTTGCGAATATTTTATATTCCGATTGAATCGAGTTATCCCACCAACTCTTTTTGCATTAACAACTGCGCAATTTGAACAGCATTTGTTGCAGCACCTTTGCGAAGGTTATCTGCAACGATCCATAGGTTTAAGGTGTTCGGCTGTGATTCATCACGGCGAATACGCCCCACAAACACATCATTTTTCCCTTCTGCATAAAGTGGCATCGGATAAGTGTTTGTCGTTGGGTCGTCTTTCAAGGTGATACCTTCTTGGTTGTGCAATAATTGACGCACCTCATTCAAATCAAAATCTTGTTCAAACTCTATATTTACTGCCTCAGAGTGACCGCCAACCACGGGAACTCTAACAGCGGTAGCAGTAACGTTAATAGTAGGGTCGAGGATCTTTTTTGTTTCATTCGTGAGCTTCATCTCTTCTTTTGTGTAGCCGTTATCCATGAACACATCACAGTGCGGTAAACAGTTTCTGTCGATCTGATAAGGATACACCATTTCTCCCTTCTCACCTGCTCGTTCGTTTTCCATTTGTTCAACAGCTTTCACGCCTGTTCCCGTGATGGATTGATAAGTACTCACAACCACACGTTTCACGCCGTATCTCTTGTGAAGAGGAAGGAGTGTCAAAACCAATTGAATTGTACTGCAATTCGGGTTCGCGATGATCTTGTCATCTTTGGTAAGCTCACCCCCATTGATCTCCGGAACAACAAGCTTTTTTGTAGGATCCATCCTCCAAGCAGATGAATTGTCGATCACCGTAGTTCCGGCTTCAGCGAACTTTGGCGCCCATTCTAAAGAGGTTCCTCCTCCGGCCGAGAAAATTGCAATGTCCGGCTTCATATTCACAGCGTCTTGGAGTCCAACGATCTTTGCCTCAAGTCCACCGAAGTTGATCGTTTTGCCAATCGATTTTTCCGATGCAACCGGAATTAATTCCGTGATGGGAAAACTAAATTCACGCAATACCTCAAGCATTACGCCTCCAACCATTCCTGTCG
>JBMSGX010000171.1:0-5263 GCA_049416285.1 Crocinitomicaceae bacterium
ACCTTTTGAGCATTTTCCGGATGCTGGTCATGGAACCCGATAAATTCAAACTTATCCGAAAGTTCCTTTATCAGTTTAATATGGATCTTTCCGAGATGACCTGCGCCAACAACACCGATTTTCAACATAATTTGATTTTGTACAAAAATAAAAGCATTGATTATCTGTCAAACAATTGTCTTAATTGTTTATCAACAGGATTTATTCAGTTTAGATTATTCAACTGGTTTAAGTTGAAGTCCGCGTAATATCCCGTTTCCTTATTGGTGATCATTTTTGTTAATGTCGTGATCTGCCCCGTGTGGTATGAGAAATGCTCAATTACGTGCACAATAGCTGAAAAACCTGTTTCATTGAAACCCTGAATCTTATAACTTCTGGTAACTGAGTCCTCTTCCATTTCATTGAGACATTCCGCAAGCTGAACCCTGAGATTCTGCAATAAAAATATAAGGTCGGCTTTTCGAATATTCGCATGATGCATGAACTCTTCATCTCGAACTCTATTGTCTGGTTTGTTGCCTAACGCAGCAAGGATCCATTGACGTGCATTACCCGCCAAATGCAACACTAAGCAACCAATTGGTGGAATATTTCCTTGAGGCGATCTCCAGAGATCTTTATCCTCTATCATGGTTAGACACTTAAATATGCGCGAATAGGACTCATCAAAAACTCTTCGCTCGAACTCCTTCACTAATTGATCCTTCACACTCATAAGTCGTTGATTCTGAATTGATGTTCAATAAATTTAAAAAATGTTGTGCTGATTGAAAAATATTTAGTTGAATTAGCTATATTTGCCGACCCAAAACGATGTTTTCGAAACATCTACATGGTGGTTGTAGCTCAGTTGGTTAGAGCACTGGATTGTGGTTCCAGGGGTCGTGGGTTCGAATCCCATCTTCCACCCAGCAAAGCCCGATTTTTTAATCGGGCTTTTTCATTTGGCATGAATCATTAAATTTGCCCCTTCACAAACAGGCCTAAACCACATGAAACAGTTTTTCGCAGTACTCTCTATTATTCTCGTTCAATTCAGCACTTTCTGTCAAGAGACTCCTTCATTGGAATTTCCGGATTACATAACAGGCGGATGTGCCTTTGAAGCAGAGGTGCATAATGGGGACTCGTTGGATTCAATAATGTTCAATGGCTCTTACATCCCTGTTTTAACCGACGGTGACCGTCGTTTCATTGAGACGGAAGTTCATTCCGCTAATGAACTAAAGGTTGAAGGAGCTGCTATCAGTAATACACCGAAGGTCATCCCTGGATGGATGTCTATCTTGCCTCCGGTCATAGCCATTTTCTTAGCCCTGATACTGAAAGAAGTAATGCTTTCATTGTTCCTTGGTATTTTCTCTGGTGCTGCTATTATTAGTATATACACTGATGGGATATCCGGTATTTTTTCTGCTTTCCTTTCTGTATTGGACACTTATATGATGAACGCCTTAGCAGATACTGATCACCTTTCAGTGATCCTTTTCTCACTGACTATTGGGGTAATTGTTGCAATAATCTCCAAGAATGGTGGTATGCAAGGTGTCGTGAATCATATCGTGAAATTTGCCAAGAACAGGCGTTCAGGTATGCTGAGTACTTATTTTCTAGGGATAGCGATCTTCTTTGATGATTATGCAAACACTTTGGTTGTTGGAAACACGATGCGCTCTGTTACGGACAAGCTACGAATTTCTCGAGAAAAGCTCGCTTACATTGTTGACTCAACAGCCGCGCCTGTAGCTGCGATCGCTTTTGTTACTACATGGATCGGTGCAGAGTTAGGTTATATCTCAAGTGGTGTAGATAAGATAAACGCCGCGTATGACGGAGGAATCACGGAGGGAAGCTATTCGATATTCGTGAATTCACTGGCCTATTCATTCTATCCCATCATTACCTTATTTTTTATGTATTTCTTAATTCGCAGAGACCGTGATTTCGGTCCGATGAGAAAGTTTGAATTACAGGCCATCGAAAAAGGAGTTGACGGCGGAGGTGATAATGATGAGAGCACATTAGACTTGAAAGAATTTGATCCCGTGGATGAGAATAATACGAAATCATTCAACGCGATTATTCCTATTGCGATCGTGATCTTCGGAACATTGATCGGATTGGTTTACACTGGACTAGAAAGCTGGGAATCTACACTCACAGCTGCTGGAATCAGCACTCAAGACGGTGTTTGGAACGCCATGTCAGAATATCCGGATGGACCAACAAGTGTATTCCAAAAGCTTGGAGCTATCATCGGAGATGCAAACTCTTACGCCGCGTTACTTTGGTCAAGTATTACCGCAGCATTCATTGCTCTCTTCATGACGATCGGACAGCGTATCATGAACCTTCAGGATACAATGGAAACAGTTCTGATGGGAATTAAGACAATGCTACCTGCGATAATCATTCTCGTTATGGCTTGGTCATTGGCTCAAATCACGGATAATCTGGATACCGCAGATTACATCAAAGGGTTGTTCGGTGCAGACTTCAGGCAAGTTTGGATCGTTCCTGCCTTGACTTTTATCATTTCTGCCGTTATTGCCTTCAGTACAGGATCTTCGTGGTCCACAATGGCACTTATTTATCCCGTGATGATCCCAACCGCATTTGCTGTATCGGTTGAAGCGGGAATCGACGGAATGCCTATCCTCTATAATACAGTGGCTTGTGTACTTGCTGGTTCTGTATTAGGTGATCACTGTTCACCGATCTCAGACACAACGATCTTGAGCAGTTTAGCGACGTCTTGTAACCATATCAACCACGTCCAAACCCAAATGCCATATGCCTTGACGGTTGGAGCAATATCATTATTTATTGGGATTATACCGGGAGCAATGGGAGTACCGAGTTACGTAACTATTCCATTGGGCATTGGAGTGGCTTACTTGGTAATACAGTTCTTTGGGAAACCTAACCCTCGTGTTTCTGAGTCTTAGTTCGGTCTTTATAGAACAATAAAAGCAATACAGGCAACAGGGTTATATCAGCTATTAGTGCGACAAGAAGCGTGAGGCATAGCATTAATCCCATGTAAAAAGTTCCCTGGAAGCTTGATAAGACTAGTAAAAAGAATCCACCACATAGAATAAGTGTTGTGAGGATCATCGCCTTTCCTGTCGTTAAATAACTTCTTTTTAGAGCATAGAGCTTTCCTTTGCCCTTCATGAGCTCATATTTAAACTTGCCGAGATAATGGATCGTATCATCTACAGCAATACCAAAGGCAATGGTGAATACGATTGCCGTACTGGTCTTCAAGTTGATTCCCATGTACCCCATCAAACCTGCCACGAAAATGAGCGGTATTAAATTCGTGATAATGCTTATTACAAGGATTGAAAACGACCTATAAATGAATCCAATAATTAACGCTACGATAAAAACTGAAACCGATAATCCTTGGATCAAGCTACTAGCCAAGTAACGCATGTTTTTATCAAGCAAATGAGCTGTTCCAGTAATCTGGAAATCAAACGTTTTATCAAAACCGTTAGTTGAGATGAATGCCATCAAACTGTCATTCTTTGCTCTCGTTGCTCTATTTCCTATATCGTCCATTGCACCTCCAAGTCTAACAAGCGTACCTGTCGAATCTACCAAGGTTCTGTAGAACTTTCCTTGTTGAGCAATTCTGATCGGACGTTTTAGTTTTCGAAGCTGTCTTTTGGATTGAGGTATCCTATAATAACTCGTATCTCCAACATGGGAAGCTCTGTTCAATACTTTCACAGCCTTGGTCAAAGAGACACGGATTCGCGTACCGTAAGTATCTTCAAGGTACGTCTCAATAGAATCAAGCTTATTCAAAACATCCAAATCCCAGACGCTATCGTTTGTATCCTTCAGGCTCACTGCTAATTCAAAAGGACGAATCCCCCCATAATGCTCTCCTAAATATCTGAAGTCCTTTTGGATCTGCTCTGACTGATCAAGATCGTCCATGATCAGGTTATCAGTTTTCAACATTGTACCTCCTGCAATGCAAACCCCAACAATAAGCCCCCAAATAATAAGTACTGCAGACCGTCTCTTCGTAATCCAAACGAACCATCTCTCCAAGTATTTTTTCCAGAAATGATCTTTCGTTGTTTTATGGATATACTTCGGGTCCGGGAAAAGATAAAAGCACACCGGCAGCAAGGCAAAGGTTAACACGAAAGCGATTAAAACACCAATCCCGATAACTATTCCAAAGCGCTGGATCGGCTCAACGCGGACAAAATACAATGAGAAAAATCCAATTGCCGTCGTGATAGAGGTGAGCAGTGTTGCCAAACCAACCTCGTTTACAGCTTGCATAATGGCGTCATACTTCTTTTTCCCATCTCTCAATGAATCCAAATAGCGAGAAACGAGATGGATCACATCAGACATGGATACCACGAACATGATAGATGGAATGGTGACAAGAATGATGTTTATGGGTTGATCGAGTGCGGACATCCCTCCTACTAACCAAACCAAGGAACCCAGTATGACAATCTGTGGAACTAAAACTCCCCAAATTGATCGGAAAGCGATGAAAAGAAACACAACAACAAGAAGCGCACCAAGCGACACAAACAATGACATTTCAACTGTCATTTTATCAATGTAATATTTCTGTCCTCGAATACGTCCTCCGATCTTGACATCTTCCAGCTCAAGGACGTTAACAAGGGCATTCAGCTGCTTAAGCAAGCTGTCACTTTTTTGCTTTGCCAGGAAATCCTCATGCTTTATAAAAATACATGCAGACTGAGCATCATTCGAGACAAAATTATTGATGAGCTCCTTGTTTTTGTAGATACGTATCGAATCTCTCCTTGGATCGTAATCACTGAAATCAATGTACTTCTTTGTTGCACTTCCTCCCCCAGAAAAAAGAAAAACCTCTTCTTGAGTAGTGATCGATGTTGCGATCTCCACATACGGCAAACTATCCGCCGCCCGTGTAAAGAGGTCAATACGCCTCAAGAAGTCTTTATCGAAGATCCCTTTATCATTCGGAACAGCGACCAACACAAAATCATTGTCTGATGTGAACTTTTTACGGTAATCAAAAAAGTACTCTGTTTCCTCATCAGACATTGGAAAGAACTTCTCAAAGTCGTAATCGAGTCGAATATTCGAAAGATTGTAAGCAAAGAATGCTGACAATGCAAAGAACAGAGGTAATACTAACCAGATGTACTTTTTGAATGATTTTTCTCCAACCTTGATCAAAGCGCTTGCGTTCTAAGTGGGGACAAAGATAATGGGTTATTAG
>JBMSGX010000172.1:0-5254 GCA_049416285.1 Crocinitomicaceae bacterium
TTGCCTCCTTCCCATCGATCATCCCCTCATCCATGTTCACATCGATGATCTGAGCGCCGCCCTCTACTTGATCACGCGCGACATCCAATGCAGCCTCGAAATCCTCTTCCTGGATCAGTCGCAAAAACTTTCTAGATCCTGTTACGTTCGTGCGTTCCCCAACATTTATGAAGTTTGACTCAGGAGTAACGATCAACGGTTCTAATCCCGAAAGTCTCAATGTAACCTCTCTCTCCTTATACATGCTCACGAAGTTTTCTTGGTGAATACTTAGCTGCCATGTCACTAATTACTTTGATATGGTCTGGAGTAGTTCCGCAGCACCCTCCTATAATATTGACTAAACCTCCTTCCATGAACTCTTTGATCTGTTCACCCATCAACTCAGGAGTCTCATCATATTCACCAAATTCGTTGGGTAAGCCTGCATTCGGATGTGCACTGACTCCAAAAGGACTGTTCGTATCCAAAATCTGCAAGTAAGGGCGCATCATCGAGGCTCCCAATGCACAGTTCAACCCAACGGAAAGCAAGTCCATATGCGAAACTGAAATTAGGAATGCATCTGTCGTTTGACCCGTCAGCGTTCTTCCGCTTTGATCCGTGATCGTTCCTGAAACCATTATTGGAAGTTTGATCTTTCGCTCTTCGAAAACCTCATCGATCGCAAAAAGAGCCGCCTTTGCGTTTAAGGTATCAAATACCGTTTCCACAAGTAACAGATCTACACCTCCATCCATTAATGCTTCAGTTTGTTGCCTATATGCCTGCTTCAGCTCTTCAAAGGTGATTGCACGAAAGCCGGGATCATTTACATCAGGCGAAATAGATGCTGTTCTGTTTGTGGGCCCGATAGAGCCAGCTACAAAACGTGGTTTATCGGGATTTTTGGCTGTGAATTCATCAGCAACTTCTCTCGCAATTCTGGCGCTATGATAATTGATATCATACACTGCAGACTCCAAACCGTAATCCGCCTGTGCAATCGTCGTACCTGAGAAGGTATTTGTTTCAGCAATATCAGCACCTGCCTCAAAGTATGCTGCATGTATTTCCTTAATGATCTCGGGACGTGTTAAGGAAAGTAGATCGTTGTTTCCCTTGAGTGGCTTGTTATGATCTTCGAACCATCCTTTTCTAAAATCTTCTTCCTCCAGTTTATGTCTCTGTATCATGGTCCCCATGGCACCATCCAATACTAGAATTCGTTGTTGTAAAATGTGTTTAATATCCTTCATAGAAGTGTATAAAAATGGACTTGAAGATCGATCGAAGGATATCAGCAACTTATCTTTTCCGCATTTACGGATCGGATTTGGCACCTTATTCGTTTCCGAGCAGGTTGCCAAGGTTTCATAGGGCCTATCCCTCCACCTTTCTTCATAAGTCTATTAGAATGAACTGCGACAAAGGTATTGATAAATTAATTATTACATTCGATGCAAACCAGTTTATTTAAACAAATGCGAATTGTTAAAAGCTTTGAAAACGCACTCCGTGGTTTAGCTCAAATGGTTCGAACTGAGAAAAATTTTCAGATCCACATTGTTGCTTTAGTTTTCGTGACCTCAGCCGGTTTCTATTTTGACATAAATAAAGTGGAATGGATCGCAATTATGCTTATCTCAGCGATGGTATTAAGTGCTGAAGCAATTAACTCTTCCATTGAAAAACTGAGTAACCATCTTCATCCAGAGGAACATAATGCAATTAAAAAGGTAAAGGACATTGCTGCAGGAGCGGTATTAGTTTTAGCCATTTTTGCAATCATCATTGGGCTGACGATCTTTGTGCCATACATGAAATAAAAAAGGCCCCTGAATCAGGAGCCTTCCGAAGTGGTGATGGACGGAATCGAACCGCCGACACAAGGATTTTCAGTCCTTTGCTCTACCAACTGAGCTACATCACCGCCTTAATTGGTGTGCAAATCTAATAACTTCCTGAAAATTTCCTTACTTTGTTTGAACTTTTTTTAGAATTAACTGTTTTTGCTACGCTTGACTGTATGGAAATCATAGAAGTAAAGGACGCTAAAGAGATCGCGGAGTTTCATAAACTTCCTTTCATGATCTATAAAAATGATCCGAACTGGATCCCGCACCTGAAACAAGATGTTGAAAAGATCTATGACCGTGAAAAGAATAAACTTTGGAGAAATGGTGAAGCAAAACGCTGGATCCTTGTTCAAAATGGAGAAGTTATCGGAAGAATTGGAGCATGGGTTAACGGAAAAAATATAGAGCACCCTGCAGGTTGCGGCTTCTTCGAATGTATCGATGATCAAGACGCAGCCTTTAAACTTTTTGATACTGCCAAAGAATTTATTTCCTCAAAAGGTGGAACTCAGATGGATGGGCCGACAAACTTTGGAGAGAACCATCAATACTGGGGGTTGATCACAGAAAACTTCAATGAACCGCCATATTATCTGCAGAATTATAACCCTGAATACTATGTTAAGTTCTTCGAAAACTACGGTTTCGAAGTATATTATAATCAAGAAATCTTTTATCGTAAGCTTTCAGGACCACTTCCGGAAAAATACAAAGATCGTGCTGATATCTTAAGGGCTGATCCAAAATTTCGTGTTTCGCACATCGAGATGAGCAGATATATGGATTATGCTGAAGAATTTAGAACCGTTTACAATGATGCCTGGGCGAACAGACAAAATGGTTTTTCAGAAATGTCTTCGGCACAGGCCAAAGCGATATTCAAAGGACTAAAACCAGTAGTTGACCCTAATATCGTCATTTTTGCATACTATGATGACAAACCGATAGGTATGTTCATTCAATTGCCTGAAGTGAATCAAATATTTCGACGTGTAAATGGTGATCTCAACCTTATAGGAAAGCTAAAATTCCTTTACCACAAATACATGAAAACGACCACAAGATGTTTCGGGATGGTATTTGGAATTGCTCCAGAGTTTCAAGCTCGTGGGGTTGAAGGGATTATTTTTAAATATTGTGTAGACACCTATGTTAAACGAGGCGATTATAAAGACCTGGTAATTACATGGATCGGAGATTTTAATCCAAAAATGATCGCCATCGTTAAAAATTTGGGTGGCGAAAAAATGCGGAAAATGACAACGTATCGTTATTTATTTGATCGAACTGCGGAATTTAAAAGAAAGCCTATTGCAAACATTAAATCTGCTGAACACTAAATAAATAATGCCAAATATCCTTGCGATCGATATCGGCAATACACGTTTAAAAACGGGTGTTTTCTCAAATAACAAATTTGTGAAAGCTAACCGGATCTCATTGAAGGATATTGAATGCGAGCTAAACAAACTCGCGATTGAGAACTTCGATGATGTCGTGATTTCTTCTGTAGTTTCCGATGAATTACTGGCTCAAATAAAACAGCTTTGGAAAGCACCGATAATTGTCGACAGCGACGCCATTCTCCCATTTGAGAATAAATATGCAACCCCAAAAACACTTGGTATCGATCGACTTTGCAATGCGATGTACGGCTACACCCACTCTCAAACGAGCACATCAGTAATTATCGATCTAGGGACTTGCCTAAAATTCGATGTTATAGATAAATCCTTAGGGTACCTCGGAGGTTCTATCTCACCTGGAATTCACTTGAGGTATAAAGCAATGAATCAATTTACGGGTAATCTCCCGTTACTCAGTGATACAAAACCAACTGGCCTCATTGGCAGAACAACGCATGAAAGCATGCATTCCGGAGTGATCAATGGAATATTAGCTGAGATGGAAGGGTTTATGCAACAATACTCCAATAAATTTCAGGACTTAACGTTTTTTGTGACAGGCGGAGATCTTGAACACTTTGATTTAGCATCAAAAAATGACATCTTTGCAGACGAAAATTTGACCCTCAAAGGTTTATATGAAATCTACAGACATAATGCTTAGAGTCCTTGTCGTTTTATTGTTGTCAATCTCATTGGGATCCAATTCCTTTGGACAAACAACAAATAACTCCCCATACAGTTATTACGGACTTGGAGAATCTGGAGGGTTAGATCATGCGGCACTCGGTGCGATTGGAAACAGCATGATCACCGCCTTCGATTCAACAATTTTGAACTTCTACAACCCAAGTTCATACAACACACTTGCGAAAGGAGTACCATTGGTTTCATTTGGAGTTTCATCGAGGCTTTCAAACTTCACTCAAGACGATACAAAAGAATTTTCAAGCGTAACTGCACTTCACCATTTTGCATTGGCATTCCCGGTGCATAAGCACGTTGGACTTGCATTTGGAATCAAACCATTCACTCGTAAAGGCTATCGTTTCTCATCAAAAGAGCCGATTCAAGCTGATTCAATTGAATACGGTTACGAAGGAACCGGAGGAGCAAATGAAGTTTTCGTTGGACTTTCAACGGACATTCTTCATTTCAACTCAATTCGTTGGGCTGTTGGGATGAACGCAGGATATGTTTTCGGAGCAACGAACAACATTCGAACAGCTTCAATTGTAGGTGAAAGCAATGGTGGTTACGAGGAGCGTTCTATCCAGGTAAGCTCATTCCACTACTCACTTGGAACGTACATCGATTATTCGATCAATAAGACGCATAACATTAAGTTAGGAGGAACCTTCGAGCCGGTTCAATATCTGAACACAGATTACGAGAACACGGTATATTATGCGAACAGCATTACAGGGAACCCGAGCTTCTTCGATACACTAACAAATGTAACTGCCTCAGGAAGGTTTACACTTGCTCCAAAATTTGGAATTGGATTAGGATATATCGTAAACTTCGGCGCAGAGAGCACACAGAGCAAACGCAAATCACAGCTCGCCGCTCATTTCAATTACTCTACAAGTGATTGGTCTCAGTACAGCGATCCTTATGATGCGAGTACTCAATTACTGCGTACATCAAGTGTCAACTTTGGAATACAATTTATACCAGAGACAGATGTGAAGAACTCGCAAAATGCGAAATTCCACGAGAAACTAAGATACCGTGCAGGAGTCTACAATTACTCGCTTCCATTCGAAATTGGCGGCGAACAATTAACTGACTTTGGCACAACATTTGGTATTGGTTTACCAATAACAGTCGGAAACGCAGTTTCATCAGTTGACCTGGGCCTTTCATACGGCACACGAGGAGTACAGGATGAGTCTGTTTTGAAAGAAAGTTACTACGGTATTAATGTTGGAATTACCATTTCACCGGATAAAGCCGACAGATGGTTTAGAAAACGAAAGTTGAATTAATGAAAACAATAAAAATGAA
>JBMSGX010000173.1:0-5244 GCA_049416285.1 Crocinitomicaceae bacterium
GGGTTGTGCGTCATGAAGTACGCATAGTCATTGAAGGCCATTCTACCCTCTTCACCGGTAATAAAAATTAATTGGAGGTTTCCTAAAAGGTGTCCCACGAGGAACAAACAAAGGAAAAGACCCGTCAACGCCATCCACCATTTTTTCGCGATCGACGATGACAAAATTGCTGATTTACTCATTTTGATAAGTGTGTTGTAAATATATTATCTGTACAAATTTAATAGTATAAGGTTTTTGCGGTCAACGCTTGGCTTATTTAGATTGTGTCTAAATAACTTACAAAAACGATAAACAAACGGCTTCTTCAGATACTTCAAAGCGTGCTTTCCTACCAAATACAATTGCCCTGTTATCATCTACGTGACCAGCAGGAAAATTGAAGGCAATTGGAATTTTGCGATACGGAAAGTGTTCAAGAATTAGAGCTTCTATATCAAAGCCAAACCCTGGATCAGTATCTTTTATGTCTGTCATCCCCCCAACGATCAATCCTGAAATGGTAGAGAGTGCGCCTGATTTTCTGAGCGTATGCATGATGCGATCAATGGCGTATAGGTGTTCACAAAGGTCTTCGATGTAGAGAATTTTGCCGTCAAAATCAGGTTGATCATCCGTCCCTACTAGTGCTTGTAAAATGGATAGATTTCCTCCTACAATTTCGGCTTCTGCACTTCCTGTCCGGTTGTGTGGATCTGTATCCGTTCTTATATCATATCTGTTTCCTTGAATACTATCTAACAAGGTTGATTTTGCCTCGTTAGAGTTGGAAGGAATATTCAAGGGCATCGTACAGTGAATACTGGGATAACCCAACTGGTTTAGTTTACCATGTATAAAGGTAACATCACTAAACCCTAAGATCCATTTTGGTGACCGGATGAAAGAAGCCCAGTTCAAAAGGTCCATGATCTGAACAGTTCCGTATCCACCTCTTGCACACCAGATGGCTTTAACATCTGGATCATCTAACAAGAGTTGAAAATCACTTAGTCGTTCTGTAACTGTTCCGGAAAAATAATTGTGTCTACCTGTGCAATTCGGAGTAACAACAACCTTAAAACCATTTGATTTAAGAAAGGCTACAGATTCGCTTACCAGCGCTTCATCAATCGCTTTTGCTGGCGCACAGATTCCAATTGTATCTCCTGGAGAAAGAAAAGGGATGTTTCTCGACATATGCGAATGTAATTATTTTGTGTGCACGTTGAATAAATTCCTTACTTCGTAAAATGAACAATATGCTCGATCCATATTCAGATGAACATTTTATGAAGCTTGCTTTAAAAGAGGCGCAGGAAGCTTTGGCAAAAGATGAGGTTCCTGTTGGTGCAATTATCGTGTCCGGAAATCAGGTTATTGCAAGAGGTCATAATTTGTCTGAGACGTTGAATGATGTAACAGCGCATGCAGAAATGCAGGCTATAACGGCCGCTGCGAATCATATTGGAGGAAAGTATCTTAAAAAGTGCACGCTATACGTAACACTTGAGCCGTGTGTCATGTGTGCAGGAGCTCTTTACTGGTCACAAATAGATAAAATTGTATTCGGTGCATCAGATGAAAAAAGAGGTGCGACGCATTTAGCAAAAAACATTTTTCACCCCAAGACAGAAATAGTCAGAGGAGTGATGGAGGACGAATGCGGACAACTCTTGAAAGACTTTTTTCGTTCTAAGAGGTAGTACGAAGAATAGAATTCACTATTTTAACGGAGACTAATTTATTGACCATGAAGAAACTACTACTATCAGCACTAGGTGCTGCACTTTTTTCATTTACCTCTTTTGGGCAAACAACACTGTTTCAGGATGATTTTGAATCGGGCACTTCTAATTGGAGTTTTAACGGTTCCGGAGATAATGCTTGGATTGTAAATAATGTATACTCAGGCGGAGGTTTTGTAACAGATACACCCAATCAACCAGGAGGGAACACCAACTATATGCACATTATGAGCGGGTTAGGGTGTAGCTTTTTAAATGCATGTAATGCCAACTTTGACACAGGGTCTGCAAGTTTGCAAAATGCCGATTTAGCCACGGGAGTTGATGCTTCAGGCGCAAGTTCTGTTTCATTGGAATTTTGGTATTTGTGTGCAGGATCTACTGGTGTTTCATATGGTTCTGTTTATGTAAGTGTGGACGGAGGCACTACATGGAACAATGTTGCTACATATTCGAACGTGTCCGTTTGGACGCAGGAAACTTTAGATATTACATCTATCGCCGCAGGGCAGTCCAATGTGATCGTTCGCTTTCAGTGGCAAAATGGGGGAGGAGGTAATGACCCTGCTTTCGCAGTTGATGATGTAGTGATCGCTGCCATGATGGGTGGAGGTGGATCAAATGCCATTTCAACCACAAATGATGTTTCACCGGCAGCATGGTGCGAAGGAACTACAAGTTCGGTTACAGTTAACTTCACTGCAACAGGAACTTACACTGCTGGAAATGTATACACTGCTGAAATTTCCGATGCAACAGGTTCTTTTGCCGCACCAACAGCGATTGGGAATTTAAGCTCAACAGCTTCTGGTGCACTGACAATTCCGTGTACAGTACCGGGAACACTTCCTGCAGGAACAGGATATAGAATTAGAGTGTTAAGTACAAACCCTTCTGTAACAGGATCAGACAATGGGACAGATCTTGTAATTTCAACCGCACCAGCAGTTACACAAGACCCGTTCACGCAGGTTTGTGTGTACGATCAATTATTTGCTTTAACGGGAGGAACACCAGCGGGAGGAACATATACCGGTCCAGGAGTTGTTGCGGGAGCCTTTGATCCGGCAACAGCGGGAATAGGAACGCATACGATAGTATATACGTACACAGACGGAACAGGATGCTCTAACACTGCGCAGCAAGCACTGGTTGTTGATGCGTGTGCTTCGATCTCGGAAGAGGAAACAGAAGAATTAACCATGTATCCAAACCCTACATCTGGTCAACTGAATATTTCAGGTGGAGATTACGATCACTTATCAGTAATGGACTTAAGCGGAAGAAAAGTGTTTGAAAGCAAGAAGCTTGCATCGAACAAATATGATCTTTCGGATGTGCCTACAGGAGTGTACTTAGTAAAGGTGATCAGCGATAAAACTGAAAAGACCTTCCGACTTATTAAAAAATAAGATATTTAGTCAAAAATGAGGCCCGCGAAAGTGGGCCTTTTTTATTTCAGTTAACTTTGCACCGATGAGTGAGATCAATGATACAATTTGTGCAGTAGCCACCGGAAATAATCCTGGGGCAATTGGAGTTATTCGTATAAGCGGTAAGGACGCAAAAGAGATTGTTGCGAATCACTTCTCGCGAGACCTATCGAACGCAGAAAGTCATAAAAGCTATTTTGGACTGTTTTCATTGGAGGGTGAATTAATAGATGAGGTATTACTTACATTCTTTCAAACAGGAAAGAGTTACACCGGCGAGGAGACGATTGAAATTGCTTGTCATGGATCAAGATATATTCAAGAAAAGATACTTTCTGCCTTACTTAAGTCAGGATGTCGGCTTGCTGAACCGGGAGAGTTCACAAAAAGAGCATTCGTAAATGGAAAGCTCGATCTATCTCAGGCTGAAGCCGTAGCCGACTTGATCGCATCTTCATCAAAAGCATCACATGACCTGGCTTTAAGACAACTAAGAGGAGGTCTTTCAAACACTTTAAAAGAGCTGAGAGAGAAGCTGATCAATTTTGCTTCACTCGTCGAGTTGGAGCTGGATTTTTCGGAAGAAGATGTTGAATTTGCGGATAGAAAAGAATTAGTTGCACTCGTGAAGGAAGTACTTGAATACCTTGAAAAAACAAGAGATTCATTTGAGTTGGGAAACGCAATTAAAGAAGGAGTTCCAGTAGCGATCGTCGGAGCGCCAAACACCGGAAAAAGCACGCTATTAAATCTATTATTAGGTGAAGACAGAGCAATTGTGAGTGATATTGCCGGTACGACACGTGATGTCATTGAAGAGACAATTAACATCGGTGGTATTCTATTTAGACTTATTGATACAGCGGGAATTCGAGAGAGTGAAGATGTGATCGAATCTATCGGAATCGAACGTTCTAAAAAATCAATCGATAAAGCGAAAGTTGTTATTTGTATGGCTGACGCATCAGATTCAAAGAGTCTGGTTGAAGTGGATAGTTGGGGTGATGAATTAAAAGTAACACATCAACAAAAACACATTTTAAAGGTAGCGAACAAGTTAGACCTGAGCACCGAAAAAGGAAGTGACCGATTTACAAATATCTCGGCTAAATCTGGAGAAGGAGTTGAAGAATTGAAGAACAGACTTGTCGCATCGGTAGAGCAAGGCTATGACCTTGAAAATGATTTGATACTCACAAACCTTCGCCATAAAGAAGCAATGGATAAAACGATTGATTCTCTCATGGCAGCTTACAATGGTTTGATTACAGGCGTTTCTGGTGATTTTGTTGCGATGGATATCCGTCAGGCAATGTTTCATCTCGGGTCGATCACTGGTGAGATCTCAACGGATGATCTCTTAGGAAACATCTTCGCAAACTTTTGTATCGGAAAGTAGGTTAATCGTTGGATAAGGTGTCAGATATATAAGGCAACCCATCCTTTCTCCAGCGCATCATTCCTTTATCAAGATCAATAATGTTTTTATACCCAATTCGGTAAAGTTTTTTTGCTGCAAACAAACTTCTGTGCTGAGTTTCACAATAGATCAACGTCGTTTTCGTCGGATCAAGATCACTCTCAGCTACGGCCTTTTTAAAACCACCACCCAGATAACTGAAGTTAACAGCACCTGAAATGTGAGACTTTTCATATTCACCTTTCGTCCGAACATCAATGATCTGAACATTACTGTCCTGAATCATGTTAAAGTATTGTTCTCCAGGTAATTCGGTGTACACGTTTTTCTTTGTTAACCTTCCAATAGAGCATGCACACAAAAGCAATCCTAAAAAGACCAAAAATGTTGTGTTCTTAAGCATTTTCGAATCTAATATTTTTTAATCAAACCGACATATTATGCTTACATAACTGGGAATTTATTAAATTGTGGAAAACTTTGAAATCGAGTGATTCAATTTTTCATATGCAGACCACGTATGTTCGACGAATCAGAGGGTTTAATTTTTTTTAATAATAATAGCAACCATTAACAATTCTATCCGTTAATGTTAATGTATATTTGTGTCGACCAATTATTGTTCGATCTACTATTACTTGATTATACATGACCAGATCAATTA
>JBMSGX010000174.1:0-5242 GCA_049416285.1 Crocinitomicaceae bacterium
AGCTTGAAATCCTTTTGTTGTAATTGATTTTCCAGATTTTCTATAACCTCATTCATCCCTTACAAACGTTCTAATATTTCCGGCAGCTTGCGCATTGCAGCCATTTCTCTGAACTTCACTTTAACTTCCCCACAGGGACTTCCGAAATAAGTTTTACCTGGTTCAAGACTCTTCGAAATACCTGACTGTGCTAAAACAGTTGAGCCTTCTCCAAGTACAACGTCACTCGCACATCCAACCTGTCCCCAAAGCGTAACTCGATCTTCCACGACAACACACCCAGCTAAACCGACATTAGCAGCAAATAGGCAATGTGCCCCCACGATTGTATCATGCCCAATATGTACCTGATTATCGATCTTCGTTCCTTTACCAACAGTTGTCATTGCCGTTACACCAGCATCAATTGTACACAAGGCACCAATTTCTACATCTTCTTTCAAATGAACTCCACCACAGGTGTGCATACGATCATAACCGGATTCTTTTCTTTTGTAGTAGAATGCATAATGTCCAATCACAGAGTTTGGTCCTACGACAACATTATCTTCCAGAATGCAATGATCACCGATCACGGCACCTGCATGAATGACTACATTTTTTCCGATAGTACAATTATGACCTACGACAGCGTTCGGATATAAAACCGCAGAAGCATCGATCAATGTCCCCTCACCGATCCTGTCATGAAGAAATTTAGTGGGACGAAAATGTCTTGTGATCTTATTGAAATCATCAAAGGGCGCCTCACTGATCAGAAGTGCTTTCCCTTCCGGGCATTCTACCTCCTTATCAATTAAGATGGTAGTCGCATTACTCTTTAATGCTTTATCATAGTATTTCGGATGATCAACAAAAACGATGTCTCCTGCCTCTACACGATGGATCTCATTAATACCTGTAATCACGTGATCTTCATCACCAACATAGCTTGCATTAATGAGCGCTGCTATCTCTTTAAGACTTTTTTGCTGTTCAAATTTCATGGTGAATCTACTTACCCACATTAAAATTAGGGTATAGCAGAACCCGAATTACCTTAAAGAAAGAAATGTTATCCTCTAAAGGTTGTTAATTAGGGATATTGACTAGAAGTGTAACAGCTCGTTCAAAGCCTTCCCAATCTTCTCTGCATTCGGAAGTAAAGTAGCCTCCAATGTAGAGTTCAATGGAATTGCAGGTGTATCAACAGATCCAACAATTGAAACCGGAGCATCCAACGCCTTGAAATTATCACGTTGAATTCGTCCCGCCAGACCAAGCGTAAATGAAGCTTCAATAGACTCCTCTGTCACCAACATAACCTTACTGTGCTTTTGTGCAAGCTCATTCATCATATCGTGATCCAAAGGATTCAATGTTCTTAAGTCCATGATCTCCACTTGACCAGGATAATCTTTCGCTGCCTCAAGCGTCCAATAAACACCGCGTCCATAAGTAATCACAGCACATGACTCTCCATTTGCTACTTTATCCTGATCAGCCTCCTGAACGATTCGTCCTTTTCCGAATGGGATGATATAATCTTCATCCGGCTCAATAGACATTGCACCCTCTGTTCCTTTGATCTTAGACCAGTAGAGTCCTTTGTGTTCGAAGATAACTACCGGATTCGGATCGTAATACGCTGATTTGATCAAACCTTTCAAGTCTGCTCCAGTCGAAGGATATGCTACTTTTATTCCACGGATATTGGTTACCACAGACTCCACACTCGATGAGTGATAAGGACCTCCTGAACCATAAGCTCCAATAGGGACTCTAACTACGCAGCTCACCGGCCATTTACCATTTGAGAGATAATACGATCTACTCACCTCAGTAAATAACTGATTTAGACCTGGCCAGATATAATCTGCGAACTGAACCTCCACAAACGGTTTCAATCCAACAGCGGACATACCAACTGTAGACCCAATAATGAACGCCTCCTGAATTGGCGTGTTAAATACGCGGTTATCTCCAAATTGCTGAGCAAGTGTTGCCGCTTCACGGAATACACCTCCTAGACGACCACCGACATCTTGTCCATACAACAATGCTTCCGGATGTTTCTCCATCAACTCTCGCACACCGAACAAGGCAGAATCAACCATTACGGTCTTTTTCTTTCCTTTTGGCTCACGAACACCAGACTCTTCAGTTACCGGCGTCGGTGCAAAAATGAAATCTGTAATAGATTCCGGTGAAGGATCCTCAGCATTCAGCGCCTTCTCGTATTCAGCATCAACTAACTTGCGTGTCTCCGCTTCGATATTTATGATATCTGCCTCATCTATTCCTGCAGCGCGAAGCATGTCTTTCATTTTCGGATAAGGATCTCTTGTTGCCGCTTCTTCAAGATCATCACGGTACCACTCCTTACGAACTCCAGATGTATGGTGCCCAAGTAAAGGAACCTTTGCATGAACGATGAAAGGTCTGCGTTCCTCACGAACAATCCCAATCACTTCTTTCATTGTCTCGTACGACTCTTCGAAGTTACTTCCATCGATCGTTCGAACATCAATTCCATTGAATCCTTTTGCGTAGTGCGTTATATCCTGAGCTCGTGTCTCTTCAGCGTTCGCAGAGATATCCCACCCGTTATCCTGAACCAAGTAAATGATCGGGAACTGTTTCAAAGCAGCCATCTGGAAAGCTTCAGAAACTTCTCCTTCCGTGCATGAGGCGTCTCCCAATGAACAAACAACTACTGGGTTTTCACCTCCGAAGTCCTCTGCTAATCCTTGCTTCTCTTTGTACTGGATCCCCATAGCCACTCCTGTTGTAGGAATTGCTTGCATCCCAGTCGCTGACGACTGATGCGGGATCTTCGCCATGTCATCTCTATTCAAAGATGGGTGCGAATAATATGTTCTTCCTCCTGAGAATGGATCATCCTTCTTTGCGAATACCTGAAGCATTAGCTCATAAGGTGTGATTCCCATCCCTAAAAGAATACTGTCATCTCTATAATATGGCGCTACCCAATCCTGAGGTTTCAACTGCATTCCACATGCCAGCTGAATAGCTTCGTGTCCACGCGATGTAGCATGCACGTATTTCGAAGTCACCTCCTTATTCTCTTCATACTTTTCTGCCAACGTTTTAGCCTGACACATCAGACTGAACGCCTTCAGTAAAACTTCCTTCTCCACTGTTGTTTTTTCTTTTGTAGCTCCCATCAGGATTATCTAAAGATTTGTCGCAAATATACGGATTCGTTCACTTATTATTTGTTGTGCTCAATTACATACGTAAGAACCTTCTCCATCAAATGAACACGATCCTTACCTCTTACATTGTGTTTGTGCATAGGATAAGGGAAAAAGTCCATTTGTATTCCGAGCTCTACGAACTTCTTGACAAGTGCAAAATTGTGCTGCATAACTACAACATCATCCACTGTTCCATGAATCAACAACAAGTCGCCTTGTAGATTTCCTGCATGTGTCATCAAACAAGCTTTTTCGTATCCCTTTTCATTTTGATCCGGTCTGTCCATGTAACGCTCACCATACATGATCTCGTAATACTTCCAGTCTGTCACAGGTCCACCGGCAACCCCACAAGTAAACGTTCCCGGCTCACGTAACATCAATGATGTTGTCATAAATCCTCCAAATGACCAACCATGAACGGCCAATCTTTCTCCATCAACATATGGAAGACTCTTCAAATATTCTACTCCCAGCATTTGATCTTCCATCTCCGCATCACCCAATTGCCTATGAATCACTGATTCAAAAGCAACTCCTCGTTCGGCCGAACCTCTACCGTCCACCGTATAAACCAAATAACCCTGTTCAGCCATCCAATACATCCAAAGACTCGCTCCTTCCAACCATGAATCGGTCACCAACTGAGCATGCGGTCCACCATACACATAAACCAATACAGGATATTTCTTCGTAGCATCAAAATCACTTGGCTTGATAAGTCGGTGATAAAGTTTAGTTCCATCCTCTCGTTTGATGTATCCAAGCTCAGCATCACCCATTTTGTAATCCATGAGTTTATCTTCAGCCTCCTGCAATTTCTCGATGATCGTTCCATTTTTTCTAAGGATCCAGTCTGCGCTTGGGACATCACTACTCGAAAAATGATCGTGAAAATATTTTCCGTCATCACTGATATGTACTTCATGTGTTCCATGCGCTCTTGTGATGATTCCTCCTTTACCTTTCAGGGAAACATAATACACGTGTGTTTCTCGCGCATCTTCTCCAGTAGTTGTGTAATAGATGTTACCGCTATTATACTCGATGATATCCTTCACTACGAAATCATGATCCGTTAACTTCTTGATCAAATTCCCTTCGAAATCATAGAAGTATAAATTGTTATACCCGTCTCTTTCCGATACCCACACAAAGTTATTTGAGTTCTCTAGCGGGAAAAATGCAGGATGTTCTGGCTCTGTCCAAGTTTTAGAGGTCTCTTCAAATAACGTTCTAATAAACTTTCCGTTCTCTGCACTATAAACATTAAGCCACATATGATCCTGATCTCTGTTCACTTCAGCAATTACAACATATTTATTATCCGGTGTCCAGCTCAGATTTGTTAAGTAGTCATCCGATGCACCTCTCGGCGAAATGTATACCGTTTGTTTTGTCTCCAAATTGTAAATTCCTACTCTTGGCTTTTCGGACTTCTGTCCTGCCATTGGATACTTGATCGAGTTTAATGTCCCCGGTGTTTCGTTGATGTCCAAAAGTGGATAATCGTGCACATCAGTTTCATCTTTTTGATAGAATGCCAACTTCTTTCCATTAGGCGCCCAGAACAATCCATTTGTAATACCAAATTCACTTCGAGCAATCGCCTGACCGGAAACGATATTCTTATCCGCGAAATCAGTAACGATCAATTTTTGCCCCGTCCCCGTTCTCACGTAAATATTGTTTGAGCGCGTGTAAGCTACGTTTTCAGTTCCCCCATGGAATAGCGCATTTTCGGCATCATCTTCCAGGAAATGGATCAAGCGTCCTGTGTCAGAAACAAGATCGTATGTGTAATACTTCTTCCCGTCATTGAGCCAAAACTCATTCTCGTTCTTCCACTCCATTCCGGAAAACCAGTAAAGCTCAGCACCTGCCTTCTGATTTACATCCTGTATCGTCAACAACTCTTTTGCTTCGGTATTTCGCATGGATGCTTTCATCAATTTCTGATAACCGTCCAGATAAACGTAACAGTCGGTATTCGGTATCCAGTTGAACATAGTCAATGCATCCGGATAGAAATTTCGATACTG
>JBMSGX010000175.1:0-5221 GCA_049416285.1 Crocinitomicaceae bacterium
GGAGTTGGACAGCCTGCCGAAACTTTGAAGAATTACGCAAGTACACTTGAGGAAGCGAGAGCGGACCTTGTTGGTCTTTACTACTTGATGGATGAGAAACTGATCGAACTTGGTCTTATGGAGTCTCTTGAGGTTGGTAAAGCTGAGTACGACGGTTATATCCGCAACGGGCTTTTGACTCAGTTGCAGCGCCTTGAGCTTGGTAAGCACATTGAAGAGGAGCATATGCAGAACAGACAGCTGGTTGCTGCGTGGGTATTTGAAAAAGGAGCTAAAGAAAAAGTGATAGATAAAGTAATCCGCGAAGGGAAAACGTATTACAACATCAACGATTACGACAAATTGAGAACACTGTTTGGTGACCTACTTCGCGAGATCCAGCGCATCAAGTCCGAAGGAGATTATGAAGCTGGTAAAAAATTGGTAGAAACTTACGGTGTTAAAGTTGACCCAACCGTTCACCAGGAAGTTCTGGAGCGCGTAAAGCCGATGAATATCGCACCTTATAGCGGATTCGTTAATCCACGTCTTGAAGCGGTAGAAGATGCTGATGGAAACATCAAGGACATCATTATCAAATACGACCAGGACTTCGTAGAGCAAATGCTTTACTATGGAAAAGAATACGGGATCCTGGACTAAATAAATGATTGACAATAGGCGGAGATCGTATATTCGGTCTCCGCTTTTTTATAACTAAACGTATGAAGACAAAAGAAGAAATTGTAGCAGACTGGCTACCTAGATACACCGGTGAGAAACTGGAGAATTTCGGACAGTATATTCTGTTGTGTAATTTCCATAATTACGTCGATAAATTCGCAGAAATGCACGGTGTAGAAGTCGTTGGCAAAGGAAAACCCATGCAATGTGCAACAGCCGAAGGTATCACGATCATGAACTTCGGAATGGGAAGCGCAAGTGCGGCTACATGTATGGATCTACTTTCTGCGATTCGACCAAAAGCGGTATTGTTTTTAGGAAAGTGTGGTGGTTTGAAGAAGAAAAATAATGTTGGAGACTTAATTCTTCCTATTGCAGCGATCCGTGGAGAAGGAACAAGTAATGACTATTTCCCGCCAGAGGTTCCTGCATTACCGTCGTTTGCTTTACAAAAAGCAATATCTACTACAATCCGTGATTTCGACAAAGACTACTGGACAGGGACATGCTATACGACGAACAGAAGAGTTTGGGAACATGACGATAAATTCAAAGACTATTTGTCATCCTTAAGAGCAATGGCCATTGATATGGAAACGGCTACGATCTTTACAGTTGGATTCGCCAATGAGATCTCTACAGGGGCACTGCTTCTTGTATCGGATCAGCCTATGGTATCTGAAGGAGTTAAGACAAGTGAGAGCGACAGCAAAGTAACCTCACATTTCGTTGATGACCACCTTAAGATTGGTATTGAATCATTGAAGCAGCTAATCAATAACGGGAACACGGTAAAACACTTAAGGTTCTCATAAGAATTGAAAAAAAGCACCTTATATCTGTTTGGACTGATAACGTTGTTGGTCTTTCCACTTCCTACGATCGGATGGTTCTACTTTTATTTAGAGCAACCATTCTCAGAAATATTTCAGTTCGAACAGTTCAAGGTTTATCCCATTTTAGCTGGACTGATCATTGGAGCAGTTTATGCCTATCTGGCCTCATTTGCAATGGAATCAGAGGTTTTTGACAGATCATCGATCAACGTAGAAAAGATCGTGCGGAGCATGAATCTCAACCTCATCGACTGTATTTTCATTTCGCTTTGTGCGGGTATTGGAGAAGAATTACTTTTCCGGACAGGTATACAGTATTATCTCGGTCCAATCATCACCTCTATCCTATTTGTAGCTATTCACGGTTATTTGAATCCTTTCAACTGGCGTGTTTCGCTCTACGGATTGATCGTTCTTCCACTGATCCTTGTAATCAGCTACGGATTTGATGAATGGGGATTGTGGTTCGCAATTGCTATTCATGCAGCCTATGACTTTGTTCTGTTTTGGATCATTTCCAATTCGGAGCCTAATGAACCAGTATCCTTAAACGCGTCGTTTGGAGAACTAGAAGACATGGAGGAAGAGCAACCGTCCGATCCACTTCAAGCACCTCAAGATTCCTGAGATCACAAAAAGATTCGGGAACATCCAGAAGAGGTCCGGCATTCACTAATTTTAAATCTCGCATTCGTGTAAGCTTCCCCATTGATTCAGGTAAGCGTGTTAGAAAATTCCTATTCAAGGATAAATAACGCAGGTCTTCACATTCACCAATTGATTCAGGCAACGAATCCAATCGGTTAAAATTCAATTGCAGGTTTTCCAGCTTTTTTAACCTGCCAATGGAATCAGGTAATACTGTTATTCTATTTTGATTGAGTATCAGTTCCTCTAGCTCCGTGCATGCCGTAATTGCATCAGGCAAATATTCGAGCTCATTATACTGGGCAGATAAAAACCTTAGCTTGGTTAGATTGCGAATACTGTCGGAGATATAGATCAGATCATTCTTTCCAATGTATATTTTTTCAAGATTGATCAATCTTCCTATGGCATCGGGAATTGAATCGATCGAGTTCCCATAAAGCTTTAGCACTCTTAGACTGGTATCCTTTAAGACGTAGTCAGGAATCTCCTCCAATCCTTTTTTTGATAAGTTCAGTGCCTGTCCTTCTTTGTAATATTTATAGTCTTTGACCACTCCACAAGATGCTAAAAGCAGCCCAAAAACTATGACAACGAAGGATTTCATGCAGCGTTAAAGTAAATAGTTCCTGTGTCACGAGCAACTTTTCCGCTATTTTTACATCTATAGATTAAACCATTGAATAAACTATCGGTCAAAGGGTTGAACATTAATTGAAAGGATATGAAACTTAAGAATCTAATTTTAACAGGAGTAGCGGTTGCGATCACAGTAATTGCGACAGCGCAGGAGAAGGAGAAAAAGTCTCCTGAGGAGAGAGCAACGCAGATGACCGAAAAAATGGCTGAAGCCTTTGAAATTGAAGGCGAGAAAAAGGATAAACTAGAAGCCATCAATCTTAAATTTGTCAAAGAAATACAGCAAGTTAAAGAGGATACAACAATTGAGAAGGAAGCGAAGAAGGAAAAGATGAAGTCTATCGCTGAGAAAAGACACGAAGCTCTAGAGGACATTCTTACTGCAGATCAGTTAAAAAAACTGAAAGAAAAGGAACAGGAGAAAATGGCCAAGAGGTCAGAGATGATGGAAAAACGCAAAAAGGAGAAAATGATGACTCCTGAGCAGCGTGCAAAGAAAAAGACTGATCATTTGAAAGAAGAGTTGTCCTTAACTGACGACCAGTATAATAAGGTAAATGATTTGACAGTCAAAGTAATCCAAAAGATCGATGTGATCAAGAAAGATGACACCATGGATGATGCTCGTAAAAAGGAATTCATCAAAGGAAATAAGAAGGATTTCGAAAGCGAAATGAAAAAGATCTTAACGAGCGAACAGTTTGAGAAGTTCCAGGAAATGAAAAAGAATCATAAGAAGGGTCCAAAACCTGAATAGGAAGACCTAAGGTTTATTAACAAAAAAGAGCCCGAATGGGCTCTTTTTTATTTTCTTAAATGCTCAAATGCCTTTTTAAACTTATCCACTTTCGGTCGAACAACGCTTTGGCAATACATATTACCAGGATTGTTTTCGAAGTAATTATGGTGATAATCTTCTGCAGAATAAAAAGCCTCTAATGGAACTATCTCCGTCACAATTGGTTTATCCCAAACTCCTCCATCGTTGAGACGTTTCTTGTACTCTTCAGACTTAGAACGTTGCTCATCGTCGTGATAGAAGATCACAGATCTATACTGCCGCCCAATGTCATTGCCTTGTCTGTTGAGCTGTGTAGGGTCATGCACAAACCAAAACATTTCTAACAGCTGATCAAAACTCACTTGTTCCGGATCATAGTTGATCTGCGCCACTTCAGCATGGTCAGTCTTTCCGTCGCAAACTGTTTTATAGTCAGCAGTTTCCTCGGTCCCGCCTGAATAACCGGGAAGCACAGATTCCACACCTTGTATATCCTTAAAACATGCTTCTATACACCAAAAGCATCCTGCTCCAAAAGTAGCTTGTTTCATTTCTTCCCTTTTTTGAGTAAAGTTATTTCGTTTTTTTGAATTTCAATGCAGCCGAATTAATACAATATCTCAAACCTGTTGGTTCCGGTCCATCGGAAAAGACATGTCCCAAGTGCGCATCGCATTTTGCACATAGCACCTCCGTTCTTGGATATCCTAATTTGTAATCAGTTTTTTTCGTTAGACTTTTGCTGTTCGCAGGTTTATAGAAACTCGGCCAGCCGGTACCTGATTTAAATTTAGTTGAGCTCACAAAAAGCAAATGATTGCAACAAACACATCTGTAATTCCCTTTTTCCTCATTGTCCCAATAGGCTCCGCTGAAGGCCTTTTCCGTTTGCCCCAAGCGTGTCACTCTGTATTGCATATCGGTAAGCTGTGACTTCCATTGTGCATTCGTCTTTTTAACTTTGAGTGAGTCCTCAATAGGCGCAATAATACTTGTTTCAAGAAGTTCTTGTTCCGATCCCGATGAGCAGGAAATAAATGCGGCGATCGAAACTGAAATGATCAAAATATACTTATACATCACACAATTTTTTCTAGTTCTATCTTCTTAGACGAAAGAAAGAATACTTTTGTACAGTGAAATTGAATTATTCCAAAAATTTCTGGATCATTGCTGTTGCCTTGTTCTTCTACATGATCAGCTTTAATGTGCTATTGCCAGAAATGAATGAATTCATTTCAGACCTGGGCGGGGAAGAACTAAAAGGCTTGATCATTGCACTTTTTACTGTATTTGCGGGGCTTTCAAGACCATTTTCAGGTAAACTATCTGATCTCATCGGTAGAAAAAAAGTCATGATGATCGGTATGGCTATTGGAGCATTCGTTACGCTTCTCTATCCGCTTTCTGGAGTTGTGATGTTCTTTCTTTCGCTGCGATTGTTGCATGGGTTCAGCGCAGGATTTCTTCCGACGGGTGCCACAGCAATGGTAAGTGATGTACTCGCTCCAGAACAACGAGGGCGTGGAATGGGAATCTGGGGAGTTTTTATTTCATTGGGTATAGGCGTTGGTCAATACTTAGGCACTCCTCTAAAACAGCTTTTTGGGATGAACGGCCTATTTATGATCGCAACAGGTGCATGTTTGTTTGC
>JBMSGX010000176.1:0-5187 GCA_049416285.1 Crocinitomicaceae bacterium
TCCATGGTTTAGTGCTGTCTTGTGTTTCGTAAACAACATGACCGTCCTGGATAGAGTAGATAACCATTCTGAAATTAACATCTCTTAATTTCAAACCATCCGGCATGAAGGTTCTGTTTTTCTCGTCTGTACTGTTCAAGTGCAGACCGCTCGGTGCAAGCAGGTTATAATTTCCTCTGTCACCGTATTCGTGCTCAATGTATACTTTTTCTGTTTTAGAGTTGGTACATCCGTTTGCACCCGTTACGTTTAATGTGATGTCATAGTATCCTTTTCTAAAGAAGTGTCCTGCGGCTTCTCTTCCGGATACTGTTGTATTACCCATGTTCCAGCTGAAGTTTGATCCAGGTACATTTGTTTCAACCTTTGTCACAGGAACTCCATTTTCGTACTTCTGATCTTTATCTACGTAGAAGTCTACGAATGGAAGGGGTTTAACATTGAATGCTCCGGTTTCTACAAATCCTTCAGCATTGTAATAGCCTAGCTTGTGAATTCCTGATTCTTCCGGCCTGAACGCATTGGATTGCATTGGGTTCACATGGAATGATCCTCCTGAAGGTGCGATAACCCATAGTTTAAGCTCATTCTTGTTATTCAATTCAACACTTTCATTCAAACAAAGAACATTAACAGTAGGAGAAACGAAGTTGATCTTAGCAGTTCCGTCGCCATTTGTAGAATTTGTTCCATCACTCTTATCTGATCCAGGTTTCGTTGTTCCAGTTTGGTTATTAGCTGTTTGATTAGTCGTTTCTGAACTCGTAGAGTTAGTCGTACTTCCAGTTGTTGATGACGTTTGGCTTTGAGTCTCCGCAACTAATTCACTTGTCGTATTTCCAGAGGTTGTCTGTGTTTCGCTTGAAGCTGGTGCAGTATTGATTTCAGTATTTGTAGATGATTTATTCTCACCACCATTTACTGTGTTGTTCAACTTTTCTTCGATCGTTTGGATCGTGTCATTGTTGATCAGGTTTTCTGAGATCTCAGTGTTGTTCTCATGCGTAAAGTAGAACAAGGCACTAATTGTAGCAACAATTGCTGTTGCCGCAATAGCATACCATTTGAAGTTAGATGTAGGTCCGGCAACCGGTCTGATTACATCAAGCTTTGCTCTCAAGGCATCCCATGCTTTAGGATTGTATGGCATTTCTACCTGATCCAGGCTTTGCTTCATTTCACTCTCCAGCGAAGAAGCAGGATTGGCAGCGTCAAGCTTTGAGCTGAGTGCTTCCCATGCCTTAGGATTATAAGACATCTCAAAGTCCTTAAGACTTTCCTTGATGCTATTTTCAAAATTATCTTTCATTTCAATCCAAATTCTTGAATTTCTCTTTCAAAATCCTTTGAAGGTTTAGTTTTGCCTTTGACAAATTAGATTTTGACGTTCCTTCAGAAATGTTCAGGATCTCAGCTATTTCCTTGTGCGTATATTCCTCCATCACATAAAGGTTAAATACAGCACGATAAGCAGGGGATAAGTCGTTAATGGCTTCCAAAGCAATTTCTGCCTTTATTCCAACAAATTCCGTTTCTTCCTTTGCTACCACCGGATCTTCCGAGCCAAGTTTGAAATCCTCATCATTGTCTGAAAGCAAAGGGTCCTTCTTCGATTTTCGGATATGATCGATGGCGGTATTTGCCATGATCCTTCTTATCCATCCTTCGAACGAACCTTTGTAGTCAAACCGTTCTAATTTTTCAAAGATCTTTATGAAACCTTCTTGAAGAACTTCCTCGGCTGAATCTCTATCCGTTGAATAACGCATACAAACACCGAGCATTTTTCCGTAGTATAGTTTGAAAAGCTCCTCCTGTGATCTGCGATCATTCTTGAGACAGCCCTCAATCAATACCTTTAAATGTTCTTTATTCTCCACATTCGTTTCATTGGTTAGACGCTCTTCCTTTTTCGTGGTTGCCTTTATAGTTGAATTTGTTTGTCAGCGGACTAAAAATAGTGATTATAAATTAAGCTAATTCTCAACAAATGCTTAAATTCGTGCTGTTACGAAATTAAATTTCATCTAATAAAAATAATAACATGAAAGTTACTGTTGTAGGAGCTGGAAACGTTGGAGCAACTTGCGCAAACGTATTGGCTCACAATGAAGTTGCAAACGAGATCGTTCTTTTGGACATCAAAGAGGGGTTTGCAGAGGGGAAAGCTCTTGATATCTGGGAAACTTCACCTATCAATCTTTACGATTCTAGAACTGTTGGTTCTACGAACGATTATTCAAAGACTGCTGGTTCTGAAGTAGTTGTGATCACATCGGGTCTTCCAAGAAAACCAGGAATGTCTCGTGATGATTTGATCGCGACTAACGCAGGTATCGTTAAACAAGTAACTGAAAACATCATTAAGTACTCACCCGATGCAAAGATCGTTATCGTATCTAACCCGTTAGATGTAATGACATATTGTGCTTACTTAACTGCTAAAGTTGACTCAAGTAAGGTATTCGGTATGGCTGGAGTTCTTGATACAGCGCGTTACCGTTCATTCTTGGCAATGGAGTTGAACGTTTCTCCAAAAGATATCCAAGCAGTATTGATGGGAGGTCACGGAGATACGATGGTTCCACTTCCAAGATATACGACAGTTGGAGGTATTCCTGTAACTGAGTTGATCGACGACGAGAAATTGAATGAGATCATTGAAAGAACGAAGTTCGGAGGTGGTGAGATCGTTAAGCTTCTTGGAACTTCTGCGTGGTATGCGCCAGGTGCTGCAGCAGCACAAATGGTTGAAGCTATCGTAAGAGATCAGAAGCGTGTATTCCCAGTTTGTACATGGTTACAAGGAGAGTACGGAATGAAAGATATCTATCTTGGAGTTCCAGTTATTCTTGGTAAAAACGGAATCGAAAGAATCATTGAGCTCGACTTGAACGACGATGAGAAAGCATTGCTAGAAGAATCTGCAGTAGCAGTGAAAAATGTAATGTCTGTTCTAGATAACATGAACGTGGTAGCCTAATCACGATCGATTATATTTTAAAAGCTCCTGCATTTGTAGGGGCTTTTTTTTATGGAATTGCATTATTCTTGCATCTATAATTACATGAGCGGTTATCGAATCATATTATTTCTATTTCTTCTGAATGTATTTAATACCTTCGGTCAACAGGACTCTGTTATTGTGAAGGTCTTAGTGGTTGATGATAGATATGGAGATCCTATCAAGAACGCTATTGGCGTCGTTGTTTCTTCTGATACATTATTTGGAACGACCAATTCGAAAGGTTTCTTTACAAAGAGAATTGCTGTTCCGACTGCGGTTAACGTGAAGATCGCTCATTCGCAATTCTTATCGGATGAACAAACGAAGAAACTAACTACTCGTTATGCAGGTGATACAATTGTTATCAACTTCAAATTAGAGTTTATTAAATCTCAGAACGTAGATTCGATCGTTGTCTATGCGCCCGGAAGCCCACAAGTTGTTTTCTCATCACCAAAGCTGCATGTGGAAGATTATGAGTTATTCAAGAATGGGGAGATCCTGTTACTTACATATCAAAAGCGATTAAAAAAAGGGTCTGAGCTTAAAATGTTCAATGGAGATAAGATCACAAGCTCGTTCCAGGTCCCAGATAGAGCATTAGACCTCGTTCATGACTTTCGAGGAAATGCGCACGTAGTTTGCGAGAACAATGTTTATGGAATACATCAGTTGGATGGAAGAGTAGGGCTAAGCACATTAGATAAGTCTTATTTCATGACTTACTTGGCGCCTATTCTTGACACAAATGCTTCGAAGATTTATTTCTCTAACTTCAACAAGGATTACCCTGCATTTGAATACTTCAGTTTTGATCGTATGGACTCTGTATATAAGAAGATCATGAAGATCGAAGATGAGTTGATGATGGAGCTCTACAGATCCGAATATAAATGGATGGATGTTCGTACGAAGCTTTGGGCAAAGAATAAAGAAATACAAACGGGTATTGATGCTGAGATATGGGTTGGAGCGAATTATTTTACGCAGTCCATATACTACAAGGAAGTTTATGCACCATTATTCCATCGAGATGATACGATCTATGTTTTCGATTACTACAAGGATTTGTTGTTCACGTTCGATAAAGATGGCGAAGTGATCGATAGCCTTGGTATCTACCATCATTACAATCCGCGCGCCACAGGATGGAAGAGGGAAGTGGTACAGGATTCAAAAACGGGAGAGGTTTATGCGGTATTCGATAGAGCTGGATATACTTATGTAGGGCGTATAGATCTAAAAACTGGTGAGATCCCTGAGCAAGTTCGATTAGAGCACAGGTATATTCAGAAGGTGTCTGTTAGTGGGAATCACGTTTATTACGTGTATAGACCTTTTGAATCGATTCAGAAAAAGTATCTGTATCGCGAAAGATTACCTTATAAATTCGAAACGAAGGAATACTACGATTAGTAGCAAACTTCAATGATGACGGGAAAGTGGTCTGAGTATCCGTTCAGATATTTCTTTCCTCCATAAGTTCTGAAAGGCACTTTGTTCCCTTTGTACTCGTCGATCATAAATTCTTCTGACACGATCTTTCCTGATTTTTTAACGGCACTTAATCCTCCTTTTTTTAAGAATCCTTTGGATACCATGATGTGATCTAATACTCCCCATTCACCACGATAGCTGTGAGAACCGCCAAACTGCCCTGACTTTGAACTGATCATTGGTTGAAGAAGTGAGCTGATCATTTCGGGAGCCAAGTTGTCGGGATGATCATTCAGGTCACCCATAAAGATGATCTCAGTGCGCTTATTGATATTTAAAAGTGAGTCAATGAATTTCTTAGCTGCAGTAGCTGCAATAAGTCTTTTGGGTTCGCTCTCAACTTGTCCTCCACGACGACTGGGCCAGTGGTTGATCATCGCGAAAAGCGTGTCTTTTTCATGAGTGAATTTACCCCAAAGAATATCGCGGCTTGGAGTGTTTCCCTCAGGCATGTCAAAACGTAAAATACCTGAATCTACAAGTGTAAGTATCGTTTGGTCATAGATCAATGCGTTGTCAATTCCGCGAACGTCCAGACTCTCATAATGAAGCACACTGTAGTTTTTCTTTAATTCTCCGCGATCAACAATATCTTGAACAACCGCTTTGTTTTCAACTTCGCACATCCCGAGTAGTACAGGAGTTTTTAGTGCTTTAATCACAGTGTTAATATGATCGATCTT
>JBMSGX010000177.1:0-5175 GCA_049416285.1 Crocinitomicaceae bacterium
TAAACCAAACGGCGAACCTAAAACCAAAAATGAAATCTAAATTGAAAGGCCTATATTATTGCGGTCAGCTCACAGTGCCGGGACCAGGGATTCCTCCTGCCCTTATATCTGGTAAGATCGCTGCTAACCAAATAATTAAAAATTCATGAAAGCACTGTTCGATCAACACGCAAGAGTCGCTTCAAAAAAAGTGACGAGAATGTATAGCACATCTTTCTATGCCGGCGTCAAAGCACTTGACCGCAATATTAGAGATGACATTCATGCTATCTATGGATTTGTGAGATTTGCAGATGAAATCGTAGATACATTCCACGATTATGATAAAAAAACGCTACTCGAAGAGTTCACAAGAGATACTAAGCTCGCGATAGAGCGTGGAATATCCATGAATCCTATTCTCAACAGCTTTCAATTCTCTGTGAATAAATATCAGATAGATCATCAACTTATAGACCAATTTTTACACTCTATGAGAATGGACCTTGGAGATATTGAATATGACCAGGCGTCTTACGAAGAATATATTTTGGGATCTGCAGAAGTTGTGGGATTGATGTGCTTAAAGGTCTTTGTTTACGGGGATGAAGAGAAATATCAAAAGCTCAAGCCTTATGCAATGAAGCTTGGCTCCGCTTTCCAAAAGATCAATTTCTTGCGTGATCTAAAGGATGACTTTAACGAATTAGGAAGAATCTATTTCCCTCATCTGGATGCTGGGGAGCTCACTTTGGAGAATAAACTCTCTATTGAAGAAGAGATCCAAAAAGAATTCGACGAAGCTTTAGTCGGAATTAAAATGTTGCCGAAATCAAGTCGTTTTGGTGTTTATGTGAGTTACAAGTATTACACAAAACTTCTTAAAAAGATCAAAAAGAAAACAGCTCAAGATTTGATGAAGGAAAGAATTCGCGTTTCAAACAATACTAAATTGTTGGTGTTTGCGAAATCATACCTACGCAACTCAATGAACATGCTGTAAGAATGGAGGAAGTAATTCTAGTCAACGAAGTCGATCAGGAAATAGGCTCAATGGAGAAAATGGAAGCCCATGAAAAGGGTCTTCTACATCGTGCCTTCTCTGTATTCATCTTCAATGATAACGGAGAGCTTCTTTTACAAAAACGTGCAAAAAGCAAGTATCATTCAGGCGGACTTTGGACCAACACATGCTGCAGTCATCCAAGAAAAGGAGAATCATTAAAACAAGCGGCAAGCCGTCGTCTGCAAGAGGAATTAGGATTCCAAGTTGAAACAAATCCAATACATTCCTTCATATACAAAGCGGAACTGGATAATGACCTTACCGAGCATGAATTGGATCATATTCTCATTGGTCGATACAATGATAAGCCTGAGCTGAATCTTGAAGAAGCCGACGATTGGAAATATGTCCCTTTGGATACGATTCAAGCCGACATTCAAATGAACCCTGACAACTACACCGCTTGGTTCAAGATCATTTTCAAAGAATCGTTAGATAAGCTGAAACCATACGTATGAATCATCAGCACCATTATGACACAATCATAATTGGAGCCGGTCTGGCCGGTCTGGCAACTGCTATTCGTCTTCGCAAACGAGGTGAATCCATTCTTGTTATAGAGAAGAACAAAACAGTCGGTGGCAAGCTGGATGCTTTTGAATGGAATGGCTTCAGATTTGACAAAGGCCCTTCCCTATTTACTCAGCCCGAATTGATCGACGAATTGTTCGAACTCTGCGGAAAGGATCCTAAAGAATACTTTACCTACAACAAAGTGGATGAATCTTGTCGCTACTTTTTTGAAGATGAGCGACTAGATCTCTTTGGCAGTAAAGAACTACGCAGAAAAAGTTTGACAAGTAAGCTAAGTGAAAAAGAAATAGAAACCTTGGAGGATTATTTGGATGAGGTATCACAATCAAATGATTTTATTGGTGATTTTTTTCTATCCAATCCGAAGCCTGGATTAAAAGATGTTTTCAAGCGGGAATTACTGGTTCGATATCCTGAGTTTCTGAAATTCAAATTCAGAACTACGCTGAACAAATACAACGAGAAACGGCTTCAATCAGATAAGCTAGTAAAGATCTTTAACCGCTATGGTACATATAATGGATCCAATCCATTTCAAATGAGCGGCTTGTACAGTATGATCTCTCATCTGGAGAATAATCACGGTACATTCTTCCCTGAAAAAGGAATGCGCAGTATTCCTGACAGCCTATTTGAGCTTGCAAAAGAAGAAGGAGTTGACTTTATGTTCGATGCAACTGCTGAGGCCGTAAAAACGAAAGGCGGATTTGAAATAAACGCCCCTGATCCGATCAGTTGCGAAAAGTTAGTTTGTGCTATTGATCATCTTACGTTCTATCAAGATGTATTAAGCGATAAAACGGCATTTATTAATTTTAAGAAACAAGAGAGAAGCTCGTCCGGCATTGTGTTTTATTGGTCAATGGATCAGCGGTACGAGCAGCTTGGTTTGCACAACATTTTCTTCAGTGATGATTATGAAGGTGAGTTTTCTGAGATCTTTAAAAAGAAAGAGATTCCTGCCGACCCAACTGTCTATGTGCACGTAAGCTGTGTTGTGAATCCTTCGGATGCACCGGAAGGAAAGTCAAACTGGTTCGTTATGATCAATATTCCTGCTGATAATCACCCTTCGACAGAGATGATCAATAATGTAAGAGAGAAAGTCATTAGTATTCTTGAAAACAGATTGAAAACTGAGGTAAGATCAAACATACTGCACGAAGAGCACTGGACCTCCAAGGATCTTGAGCAAGTAACCGGTTCATACGGTGGCGCACTATACGGAGCTTCATCAAACAGTATGACTTCTGCTTTAGTAAGACACGATAATTTCTCCAAAAAATATAAAGATCTTTACTTTGTAGGGGGAAGTGTTCACCCTGGTGGTGGAATCCCGCTGGTTTTAAGGTCTGCTAAAATTGTCGAGCAATTAATTTATGGCTAAGCTGCGTAAATATTTTATTCCTGTTTTGATCATATTTCACGTGATCGGCCTGGCGTTATTTATATACGTTCCGGAGTTTGTGAAATTGAGCTATATGAATATTGCGCTTTGCGGCTTATTGGTATTTCTTGATCGAAATATTGCTGCCAAAGGTCTGATTGCAGCATTGATCGTAATTGCTGGTGGTTTTACAGTAGAGCTTGTTGGGGTTCAAACAGGACTCTTGTTCGGAGAGTACGCCTATGGAAGTGCGCTCGGACCAAAATTAATGGACGTTCCTTTGATCATCGGTGTTAATTGGCTGGCAATAGTCCTGGCTTCTATTGGTGTTATTGGTTCATTTAAACTCAAAACTGGTTTAGCCGCAGTCTTTGCGGGTGCTTTGAGCACAGCAATGGACTATCTTATTGAACCGGTTGCGATACGCTTTGACTTTTGGAGTTGGACAGGTTCAGTAATACCAGTTTGGAATTACATATGTTGGTTTATTTTCTGTACTATCTTTGCTTATCTCTGCATAAAATGGTGGGGAAATACGAATAAAACGGGAGCCGGACTTTATGTTATCTGGCTGATATTTTTTGGAATATTAAATTTTGTGTGATGGGAATTTTAGCATTTTTTCTTGCTTTTGTACTGATGGAAGGCGCAGCATGGTCTGCTCACAAATATTTAATGCATGGTTTTTTATGGAAGATCCACGAAGATCATCATCAACCGACGGGTCATACCTTTCAAAAAAACGATCTGTTCTTTTTGATCTTTGCCATCCCGTCTTGGCTTTGTATTATGCTTGGTATGATCTACGCAATTCCTTTCTCAGTTGGTTTTGGATTTGGTATCGCAGCATATGGACTTGTTTATTTTCTGGTACATGATGTTCTGATCCATAGACGATTTAAGTGGGTTGATAAAACACAAAACAGTTATTTCCGCGCAATTAGGAAAGCACACAAGGTACACCACAAAAATCAGTACAAAGAAGAAGGTGAGTGCTTCGGAATGCTGCTTGTACCACTTAAGTATTTCAAGAATTGAACTGGCTCTATTTAATATTGGATTTTGCCGCTGTTTCGGGCCCTATTGCATTAAGTTTTGACAGCAGGGTTCACTATGTGTCATCCTGGAAAAAAGTTCTAATCGCCTCTCTGATCGTTGGTATTCCTTTTTTAATTCATGACGAAATATTTACTTCCAATGCATTTTGGGGGTTTAATGACCTGTACATCACAGGATTCAAAATTGGAAACCTGCCCATTGAAGAAATACTCTTCTTTCTTGCTGTACCCTTCTCATGTGTGTTCATTTATGCCTGCTGTAATTATTATTTCCGAAAATGGAATGCACAACTACTGAACAAATTTGTACAGTTTCTGGTTCTTGGATATATCTGTTTTTTACTTCTAACAGACTGGCAAGGATGGTATACATTAACGATTTCTATTGCCGGAATTGGTGTGCTTATTCTTTGGGTAATGAATAAACGCGTAAAACATGGCGGATTAGCGTTTATCCTAAGTCTTATTCCTTTTTTCGGAATGAACGGAATATTAACCGGAATCGTAACTCCTGAACCAGTGGTATGGTACTCAGAAGCTGAAAAGATTCCTGGACGCATCACAACAATCCCTTTTGAGGATGTCATCTATGCATTTACCCTGATCATGGGAGTGATCCTTGTTTTTGAGTATTTAAGAAGAAATGAAGAGGATCGCATTACTGTCTGATACCCACAGCTACATTGATAAACGAATATTAAACCACATTGCTGAGGTTGATGAGGTCTGGCATGCAGGCGACATAGGCGATATTTCGGTAACCGACGAATTAAAGAAATTTAAACCGCTTAAAGCTGTTTACGGAAACATCGACAACAATGTGCTCAGACAGGAGTTCGAAGAAACGCTGATATTTAACTGTGAAGATGTAAAGGTACTGATGACACACATAGGTGGAAGACCTGGAAAGTACAATGCACGAGTTGCAAAGCTGTTAAAAGAACATCAACCCAATTTATTCATCTGCGGTCACTCTCATATTCTCACTGTTAAAAATGATTCGGCGAATAATGTGTTATTCATGAACCCCGGTGCTGTCGGAAAGCATGGGTTCCATCCTGTGAGAACAATGCTCCGGTTTTCGATCTCTGATGAACGTATTCATGATCTCGAAGTAATTGAATATGAAAATCGTTACTAAGTATAATTTT
>JBMSGX010000178.1:0-5170 GCA_049416285.1 Crocinitomicaceae bacterium
AAATATTTACCCGTAGGAACTCCGCTGATTCTAAACCTTCCTTCGGCATCCGTTCTTGCCTGGTACTTTGTTCCGTGATCTTCAATTGTCACAGTAGCATAATAAATTGCTTCGCTTGTTGTTTTGTCTTTTACTTCACCAACTACATCACCCAGTGAACCCTGCCCGTATGACACTCCCGTCATCAGCAACATAATCATCATCATTTTTTTCATAGCGTCTAATTTGTATTCACAAGTGAGATGAGCAGGCCCAAATTATTCCATAAAAAAAGCCCATCTTTTTTCGATGGGCTCCAATTTAATATCTGTGAAAGCTACGCTAATTCAGCACTTGAGGTAGGAAATGACCTATCTACTTTTTTGAATAATCCTTGTAAAACTTTACCTGGACCAACCTCAATGACTTCTTGAGCACCGTCCGCAATCATCTGATTCATTGTTTGTGTCCAACGTACAGGTGCTGTTAATTGCTCAACCAGATTCTTCTTAATTTCCGCTGGATCAGAAACACCTGCTGCAACCACATTCTGGTACACAGGGCAAATTGGCGTATTGATCTCAGTTGCTTCGATAGCCTTAGCCAGTTCTTCTCTTGCCGGTTCCATTAATGGTGAGTGAAATGCTCCTCCAACAGGCAAGACCAATGCTCGTCTTGCACCAGCCTCAGTTAATTTAGCACAAGCTTCCTCAACTGCAGGCACTGCACCAGAAATAACAAGCTGTCCCGGACAGTTGTAGTTCGCTGCTACAACAACACCGTTAACCGATGCACATACCTCCTCTACCACTGAATCCTCTAACCCAAGGATCGCGGCCATTGTAGAAGGTTCTTTTTCACATGCTTCTTGCATTGCCAAGGCTCTTTTAGAAACCAGCTTTAGCCCATCCTCAAATGTCATGGCGCCACTTGCTACTAATGCCGAGAATTCACCTAAGGAGTGTCCAGCTGTCATGTCTGGTTTAAAAGAATCGCCTAAACACGCTGCCAATATTGTTGAATGAAGGAAGATGGCGGGTTGAGTTACTTTCGTTTGTTTCAATTCCTCATCAGATCCTTCAAACATGATCTTCATAATATCAAAGCCAAGAATGTCATTTGCCTTTTTAAACATTTCTTTTGCTACATCTGAGCTATCGTAAAGGTCTTTACCCATTCCTGAGAACTGAGCACCTTGTCCTGGAAATACATATGCTTTCATAATCTTAATTTTCGACAAAAATAATCAAACACATAAAACAAAAAAGGGGACAGTTTCCTGTCCCCTTCTTTATGATCAAATGATCAATTATTTTCTAACAACTAGTTTCTCAGTAGAAACAACTCCGTTAGCCTCAACGTTCACCATGTAAACACCGTTAGCCATAGAAGCTGTGTTAATTTCAACATTCTGAGCACCAGCAACGTTTCCTAGGTTGTTTGTGTAAACAACTTGTCCAGCAAGGTCAGTAACAGTTACGTTAACTGCAGCCTCTCCGTTCAATTCGAAAGATACAGTAGCGTTGTTAACCGCTGGATTAGGGAATACGTTCATTCCGATGTTGCTTTCTACCTCATCGATGCTCAATGGTCCAAAGTACATTCTTACTGCAGGAGTAGAAGTAGTGTAGTACCAAGTAAGGTCTGTTGCATCATAGTAGAATGAAGTCTGAGGAGCAGAAGAACCAGAAGTTCCTGTTACTAGGTCATTTGAAAGACCTCCGTCACCGTCAGATCCAACTACGATTAGGTAAGTATCGTCAGCAGCTAGTGTATAACCTCCTGAAAGAAGTGGAAGGTTAATTGTAGCTCCAAGATCAGAAGCAGTTAATGTGTAGTAATCTGTTTGATCCTCTAGGATGAAGTCTCCTGTTGTTGGATCAATAGAATAAAGTTTACCGAACATAGAAGCTCCTTCAACTGAAGTAGATGCAGGTACAACCTGAATTCCAGTCATTGTTGCAGAAGCAAACATATCATAAACGTTACCTACTTCGTATCCGTCTCCTGCGTTGTAAGATCCTCCTTGAAGACCAGCAGCAACATTATCACGAGCGTAAACGTAGTCAGTTACATCAAATGTAATTCCGTCATATGCGTTGTTACCAGGAACAGCATCAGTGAATGACGGTGTGTTGATGTCAAATGTAGCGTTCATTGAACCCAAAGATGCCATAGGAGTGTACTGCGTTGTTGCACATACTGTATCCAATTGTCCAAGTCCGTTAAGAGACATTACACCGTTTCCAGACCATGCTCCAACTGTAGCAGTGAAAGTTGCATCTGTAATATTGTTCAAACCAATGTTTGTTGCAGAACCACAGAAGCTGATCGGCTGAATTTGATCAAGTGGTGTGTTGTAGTAAGGAAGAGTTACTCCCCAAGTTCCATCAACTCCCCAGAAAAGCTCATCAGCTCTTAGGTCATAGTCCTCAGTTGTTTTGATAACGATGTCATCAACAGCCCAGTCCCATCCCCAAGCTCCAACATAGTGGAAACGGATTAGAACATTTGCTGAGTTACCAGCAGTAGCAGAAATGTCAGTTGAGTAAATTCCGCTAATGTTGTTGTTTGCGTTTGATCCATCTTCAACAACGATAGTTGTCCATGTAGTACCTCCGTCACCAGAAACTTCAACTTCTCTCGTGTCTAGGTACTGACGGTAACAATGCTCGAATTCAAGAGTTAAGTTAGCCTGACCTGAACAGTCGATAGCTCCACCGTTCCAAGTAACATATGCATCCTGAGTTGCAGTCTGTCCTGGAGTATCTGAATCGATTAACCAGTAACCGTTTGTAGCTGTTGTCATAGTTGCAGGACCTGCAGAAGATGGCATAGCAGCTGGGTCTGTAGTCCAGAACCAGTCAGTTGCTGGGTTAGAAGTGTTTGATAGTGTCCAGTCTGATGCAGTTGAACAATCGTTCGTCCAGATAACTGCTTTCGCAGATGCAGTAGAAGGAGCAACAGTCTTAGCAGTGCTGAATGTAGCGTGCTTAGGAGCAGGAGCTACTTCAGACGCCATTTGCTGTGCGTTAGCAGCAGAAACAGCTGCAATAGCAATAACGCTTAAGTAAAGTTTTTTCATAATTCTGTAATTTTTGAGGTGTAAATTTAATAATAACTTTATCAAAAAGTCAAATATTCATTAACAATAACACTAACGTGTACAGCGGAAAAAAGGTTGAAAAAAAATTAAGCGCAAGTTTTCTGAATGAACGGTAACTAATATTTGAAGGAGCACTTCTTGATGATACCCAATAATGACCAATTAATATTAAAACTAATTGCTTCAGATACTGAGGCAGCATATCGCCTTTTGATAAAGTCTTACGCTGGCTATGTATTCAATGCATGTCTCAATCAAGTACCTAGGAAGGAAGATGCTGAAGATCTCACACAGGAAGTTTTTATTGCTGCGCATCAAGGCTTGACAGATTTTCAAAAAAGATCTAAGATCAGTACGTGGCTTTACGCCATAATACTTAATAAGTGTAATGAGTTTCATCGTAAGCACAACAGATTGAAACGAAAAGGACATGAAAAAAGTCTTGATGACGAAAACATCTCCTGGTCCACTCACCCTAGTGTTAATTTTGATCATCCCGGCGCCCAACTTGAAAGAAAGGAACACGCTGAAATACTCTTCCATGCTATCTCGTGCCTGCCTGAAAATCAAAGAATCGCATATACATTAAATAAAATCGATGGGCAATCTTATGCAGAAACTGCAGCAATAATGGAACAAAGTATTTCTGCCATTGAATCACTCCTTTTTAGAGCAAACAAGAATCTGCGTAACCTCTTATCCGAGTACTACCGGAAAAATTTTAAAGAATAGCGCAAGTTTATTTATGAACTGTCAACTAAGAAAATATGAAACAGCAAGATTGGATCGAAGAAGTTTTGAAAAGTGGAGAAAGTCTTCAAAAGGTGAAGCCTTCAGAAGCGCTGCTTGAGAAGTTGACGAACATCTCCAAACAAAGCAGATCGAAGGTCATCCCTATGAAGACTGTCTGGATGGTAGCTGCGGGATTAGCGTTACTTATATCACTAAATGTTTTCACTTTACAGCGCTATAATAAAGCCCAAACTACTTATGAGCAAACTGCTTTCGAATCTTATTACGATCATTTAAACTATTACAACGAACAGATATGAAACAGCAAAACATTTATAAAACACTTACAATAGTGCTTTTACTATTAAACCTTGGGACTATAGGGTTTTTCTGGATGACCAAGCCTCCTCACCCACCTATGCCGGGCGAGGGTCCAAGAAGTATCCTTGAAGGTTTGTCTATTTCTGAATCCGCAGTTTCCATGATCGAGGTAATGGAAAAAACACATCATGAGAACAAACGAAAGCTCGTTGAAAAAGATAGAACACTTCATGAAGAGTTATTCAAACATGTAGGGGATAAAACAACGTCTGATTCTCTTGTCATTGAGATTTCAAATAATATCCGAGAGATCGAATCAATGACAATCGATTTCTTTAATGAGATCTATGATATGTGTGATGAGAAAAGTAAGGCTGAACTCAAAGAAAGAATAATGCATGGACACAAAATGATGCGCGGTCCAGGAGGACCACCGAAACCGTGAAATTCTTAATCTTAAATATCATCCTACTGACTGGTCTCTTCTCTAGGTCACAAGAACTTAAGATCGAATTCAAAGCGGAAGCAACCGCTCTTGAAGTGACTAAATTCAGATTTTATATCTCGAATATTGTAGTAAATGATTCCGTTGTACCTCCGCAGGAACATGCTTACCTGGTCGAACCGCTGAAAAACGAAATCCTTAGGATTCCCATTTCTAAGGATCACGATGTCGAGTCGATCAAGTTTTTAGTTGGCACTGATAGTACTCTAAACACAGCGGGGATTCTTGAAGGAGACCTTGACCCAATAAAGGGTATGTATTGGGCTTGGAACACCGGTTATATTAACCTAAAACTGGAAGGAAAGAAAGATGAAGAACATTTTGAATACCACATAGGAGGTTACAGGTCTCCTTTTGCTACAGTTCGTGAATTCCACACAGAGATCAACACCAACAAACTCACTTTCCGGATTGACTTGGATGCTTTCTTGAAAGAAGCGAATCAACTTGGAACATCGATAATGATACCTGGTGAGAATGCCTTCAGGCTTGCGGATGAATTTATAAAAGCAATACATCTTGACTAG
>JBMSGX010000179.1:0-5159 GCA_049416285.1 Crocinitomicaceae bacterium
GCCGGCGGTTACTGTTGGCGAGTCTGTTGAAACAAAAGAGATCACAGCGCTGCAAAGATTTACACGTCCGCCTTCAAGATATGTCGAAGCATCGCTCGTGAAAGATCTGGAAAAATTAGGGATCGGACGTCCATCGACGTACGCACCAACGATCTCAACAATTCAAAAACGTGGTTACGTTGAGAAGACATTGAAAGAGGGGCATGAAAGAAATTATTCGAAATGGACACTTTCTAGTGGAGAGATCAACAGAGAAGAACTAACTGAAACTACGGGTAAAGAAAAAGGTAAACTGGCACCAACTGATATCGGTATCGTTGTAACTGATTTCCTGATCGACCATTTTGGTAGAATTATGGATTATAACTTCACGGCAAAGGTGGAGCAGGAATTCGATGATATCGCCAAAGGAATGGTTGATTGGACAAAGATGCTCGAATCGTTCTATGGTCCTTTCCATAGCAACGTTGAAGATACTTTAGAGAATTCAGAGAGAGCAACAGGTGAGAGAGAGCTTGGAGTTCATCCCGAAAGTGGAAGAAAGGTGATTGCACGTATCGGAAGATTTGGACCAATGGTGCAGGTTGGAGATGAAAGAGAGGATGGCGAAAAGCCCGAGTTTGCATCTTTGCATGCAAATCAATCGATCAATTCGATTACGTTAGAGGAGGCTCTTGAGTTATTTAAACTTCCGCGCGTTCTAGGTGAATATGAAGACCAGCCTGTTAAAGCCAATATCGGTCGTTACGGGCCATATGTACAATTAGGGAAACTATTTGTTTCTCTTCCTGAGGAAGATGATCCAATGACTGTGAATCTGGAGCGAGCGATAGAGCTGATCAAAGTGAAGCAGGAAGAAGAGAAAAATAAGATCATTAAATTGTTCCCTGAGAATGAGGATGTTCAACTTCTCAACGGTCGATACGGAGCATACTTGAAGATCGGCAGGAACAATTTCAGACTTCCGAAAGACAAAGACCCAAAAGAACTGACGTTAGAGGAGTGTTTGGAGATTGCAGAGAATCAACCTAAAAAGAGACGTGGCGCTAGAAAGAAGTAGTTATTAACGATTAACTATTCAAACTTCTTTAATCCCCAAGGTTAAAATTACCTAGAAATGCCTGTAATTTTGCTTAAAAGCAAATAGCATGCAGGATATATCTATGTATTTCGCTCCTATCAGCGCGGAGTTGGAGGCGATTTCTGGTGAGGGAACGCTAGGGGAGAAGATGGTCAAGAATGATTCATCTGGCTTCCCAGAAATACAAAATAAATCCGTCGCTCTTATTTATGTACCTGAATACAGAAGGCTTACAGGTTCCAACGGAGCAACAAATGAAAGTTTCAGAAAATCGCTGTACACGCTTTATGCAGGTGATGTATGGATAAGGCAAATCTATGATTTAGGAACCATTAGGCCGGGAGAAACAATTCAGGATACATATTACGCACTTACACAAGTTGTAACGGAGCTCGCGAAAGCACAAGTGATACCGATTGTGATTGGAGGAGGGCAAGACCTTACATTAGCGTGTTATAAAGGCTTTGAGCCGCTGGAGCAGATGGTGAATATTTGCTCGATCGACCATTCCTTAGATATTGGTGATCCGAATGAGGATCCAACAGCGCATGGGTATGTAAGTCATTTATTGATGCAAAGACCTTGTAATCTATTCAACTTTGCAAACATTGGCATGCAGCGTCCGAAGGTCAAGAAAAAGGAAATTGAGCTCTTTGAAAAGCTGTATTTCGATTTTTGCCGTTTGGGTGAATTCATGGACGACTTCAAAAAGGCGGAGCCACATCTACGTAATAGTGATATTTTATCTATCGACTTCGGATCGATCAAAGGAGTCGAATCAGACCCTTCGGTTTACAGTCAACCCAATGGTTTCTCAGCTTCGCAAATATGTCAATTATCCAAGTATGCTGGTATTTCTGATAAGCTAGCTTGTTTTGGAGTCTTCAATGTGGACCCAAATCACAATAAAAACGCTGCTGCACTTTTAGCAGAGATGATCTGGTACTTCTTGGATGGAGTGCATACAAGAATGGGAGACTTTCCTATCGGTAGTAAGATCGATTACAAGAAGTTTATCGTTCATTTGGATGATTTCCAGGATGATCTTATTTTCTATAAAAGTCCAAAATCGGGGAGATGGTGGATGGAAGTAAAGTATCCAATGAATGAAGGGTCCAAATACGAAAGACATCATTTAGTTCCCTGTGATGAGCAGGATTATCACAACACACTGGAAAACGATGTTCCGGATCTTTGGTGGAAGACACTTCAGAAGCTTTCGTGAATTAATTCTGTGTCAAATAACTGTTAAAACAAAAATTTAACAGAACTCTTTTTTTATTCCTTATTCAAAGAAAATTAACTATTTTAGTCCCCTAATAGGTATGACCTAACTGTATCTATTTGTTAATAATTGTAGTAGAAATTATTGTTTTATGAAGCTAAAACTACTGATTATCACTGTGTTGGCTCTTTGTCTTGGCGGTACTGTAATGGCTCAGCAGGATAAGATCATCACTAACTACATGTACGATCAAATGAGTATCAATCCGGGCGAGACTGGTATAAATGATGGTATATGTGCAACCACTATTTATAGAAATCAATGGGATAAGGTGAGTAGAGCACCTAACTCAACACTTTTGAATGTTGAAGCTAACATGAATCGTTTCTTCCCTGGTGGTATAGGAATTTCATTTTATGCGGATAGAATTGGTTTTACTGCTCAAAACAGCGTGTTGTTGAACTACTCTTACCCACTTGAACTAACCGGTTACGGTGTATTGGGTATTGGTGTTGGTGTAGGAATAATGAACTATGGGTACAACCCGCTTTGGGAGCCGCCTCAACAAGGGACTGTAGGTATCGACCAAACACTACCTGATTCTTGGAGTGCCACGGGATTAGATCTGAACTTTGGTTTATTCTTTAAAGGAGATGCTGATTACTATGTTGGTTTATCGGCAACTCATTTATCAGAAACTGCTATCGAGTCTAAAACTTCTGTTACGAATGACGATTACAGTTCGAAGAGACACTATTACATTATGGGGGGTAAAGTGTTCAGAGGAATCGGACCTGGAGATATTAAAGCTGATGCGATTGTTAGAACTGATTTTGCGAAAGCAACAGTAGAGCTAACAGGGCGTTACTTATGGAATAATTTTGCTTATGGAGGTATAGGTGTAAGAACTACAGAATATGCTTCTATACTATTAGGTGTTAAACCATTACCAGATTTGACGGTTGGTTATTCATATGATATTACAATGAATAAGTTGGCGGGTATTTCAAGAGGGTCACACGAGATCTTATTGAAGTATTGTTTTTACTTGCCGCCACCACCAGTGCAAAAATCAAAACACCCGAGATGGTTGTAAGAATTATTTTTTTTTAGAATATTTGTAACCATTTCGACCAAGACTCCGTTATATCGAAGACATTGATCCTGTAATTTGTTAATAAGATATCCGGAAGACTTAAAAAGAGGAAGATGAAAAAACTGTTGTTATTTGCTTTTGTTGGTGTCCTAATTGCTTCTTGTAGCACAAGAACTGGGCATTTGACTGGAGCCCTAGGGAGGCCAATTTTCCACCCGGAGGTTCCAATGGGGATGGTGTACATTCCTGCAGGGTCGTTTGTCCAAGGGGAGGATGATGGAGATATTCCATTCCTTCACCAAACAAGACAGCGTCCGATTTCTGTGCAGGCATTCTACATGGATCAGACCGAAATTTCAAACAACGAGTACCGCCAGTTCGTGGAATGGGTGAGAGACTCGATTGCGCGCGACAAGATCTACTATGGTCTTGACGAAGATGATGATGCGAGCAGATTCATCAGCTATCAGGAGACATACTTCAACGAAGGAGCATTGGACTGGGAAGAGTTCGATGGTTCTGATCGTGTGTTGAACAGAGAGATTTTCTCTTTGAACTGGGATCGTAGATTCTACTACGATGATCCGGACCTAATTCCGTTGTTGGCTGATATGTATCTTCCACAACCGGAGAGATATTATAGAAGAAGAGAATTTGATGTGCGTAAATTCATGTTCCGCTACTATTGGATCGATTACGTAGGGGCTTCTAAAAGAGGTCGTGTAAACATCGTTCCGGACGGATACGATGTAAACGGTAACAAACTTGCACCGGATCACCGTGATCTTATTCCGAATGAGCATCCGTTTAACGGTGAGCCGATCGGCCAGGATCTTGACTTGAGCCCGGAAATCAACAAGCTTGGACAAAATGCTGCGATTCGTGGACATGAGAACAGACAGCGTTTCATCATTGATGAGAACGTAAACATCTATCCTGATACTCTTTGTTGGGTAAGAGACTTTACATATTCATTCCATGATCCAATGACGAATATGTACTTCTGGCACCCAGCATATGATAACTATCCAGTAGTTGGTATTACTTGGGTTCAGGCAAAAGCATTCTCGGTTTGGAGAACGCAATTATTGAACAACTGGTTAGTTGCAATGGGCGAGCTTTACGTACAGGATTTCCGTCTACCAACGGAAGCTGAATGGGAGAGAGGTGCTCGTGGTGACTTGGAATTGTCACAATACCCTTGGGGTGGACCTTACATCAGAAACGAGTCTGGATGTTTCCTAGGAAACTTCAAACCGATGAGAGGTCGTTACTTTGAGGACGGTGGTTTCCACACAGTAAAAGTGTACTCTTATAACCCGAATGGTTGGGGTCTATACTGTATGGCAGGAAACGTAGCCGAGTGGTGTGAGACTGCTTATGATGAGTCAATGTATGAGTTCTCTCATGACTTGAACACAGAATACAGATACAATGCAATGGACTGGGATCCGCCTTCAATGAAGCGTAAAGTGATCCGTGGTGGTTCTTGGAAAGATATAGGGTACTATCTAAGAACAGCAACTCGCTCTTACGAGTATAGAGACACGGCTAAGTCTTACATTGGATTCAGAAACGTAATGACACACCTAGGACGTGGAGGACGTGACTTCACAAAAGAGGGTGGTGAAGAAATTCGTAGCGACATTCAGCTTCGCTAAGAATAAACAACAAACAATAAATAGTAGTAATTTTTATTAAACCTAAAAACAAGGAAAACTATGAAACCAGGAAGTAAAGGATGGAAAAAGTTTATG